>BDTT01000056.1 GCA_002897995.1 bacterium BMS3Bbin10
CATCATGGACAACCTGCCTGCTCACAAGGTCGCAGGCATTCGCGAAATGATCAAAGGCGCGGGAGCAAGCCTGCTCTACCTGCCGCCATACTCGCCTGACTTCAACCCGATCGAACTGGCATTCTCCAAGCTCAAGTCCCTCTTGCGCAAGGCGGCGGCACGAACCAAGAAGGAACTGGATGAGGCCATCGCTGACGCAATCGAACGCTATCCCGCCGAACAATGCGCAAATTATTTCAAGGCATGTGGATATGAACCGGAATAAATCGAATCTGCTCTAAAACCGCGCCTAACCGACTAAATCAACAAAATAGGCACGAAGCGGACATAGCTTTCGGGATTAGTCGAGTTTAGGGACTGTCACGATCCAACCCCTAATGAATACCTCACTATCAGCATCCATTTCACAAACGCCATCGAATCTGCTGCCAGGACCAAATGCACCAGACTGCTCAAACTCGCTTACTTCCACTGCTGATGGAGTACGGCAGATCGACCATGCGTCTTTGTACCAACTGGGTACATCTTTTGCACCAATGCCAAGATATCGACGGGTTTCTCGCTCATCTTGGATGCCACGCACCAGTGCCTTAAATCCCGAGCGATAGGACAACAGAAAATCGCCCTCTTGAAGTTTCGGTGCACTGAAGAACCCGCCGCGATAGTAATCGTAGCCAGAGTAACCAGCGAACCCAATTACAGCGATTAACGCCGCTCGAACAATCCACTTCGACATCGAAGAATTCCGCTTAGATTAGCCTCAGGATTTCGCGGTTAAGTTCGGATATTCTATTGGCAAAGTAAAGCCACACACATGGGCGCTTAGGGCTAATCCACCCAGAAATCCGGCTCGGCGGCGCGCAGCCGGCCGCCGATGCGAACCGGCGCGATGGCGCGCGCCAGACCGGTTGCGTCGTCGATCTCGACCGCGACGCCGCACAGCGTCGCTTCTCCCGAGGCCGGCGCGAACCGGTCGCCGGGAATGCGCGTTAAGAAGCGGGCGATGGGTTCGGCCTTGCCCATCCCCAGCACCGAATCATAATCGCCGCTCATGCCCGCATCCGACATATAGGCGGTGCCGCCGCTCAGGATCTGATCATCGGCGGTCGGCACATGGGTATGGGTGCCCACGAGGAAAGAGACGCGGCCATCCACATAATGCGCCATGGACTGTTTTTCCGACGTGGCTTCGGCGTGAAAATCTATTATCACCGCGTCCGCGCCCTTGCCCATCGGACAGGCTTCGAGTTCCGCATCGACCGCCCGGAAGGGACATTCGAGATCGGCCATGAAGACGCGGCCCATGGGGTTCATCACCAGCACATCCGCGCCATTGGCCGCCTTGAACAACCCAGCGCCGCGCCCCGGCGTGCCTTCGGGAAAATTCAGCGGGCGCAGAAAGCGCTCCTGCCGCTCGATAAAGACGAGCGCCTCGCGCTGGTCCCACACATGGTTTCCACTGGTGACGACATCCGCGCCGGCATCGAGAAACTGCTGGCAGATGGTTTCGGTGATGCCGAACCCGCCGGCGGCGTTTTCGCCATTGAGGACAACGAAATCTGCCCTATAGCGCTCGCGCAGGCCGGGCAACTCATCCAGCACGACCTTGCGCCCGGAGCGGCCCACCACGTCACCGACGAACAGAAAACGCATGCACTACCTTTCTATTCCTCCGGGGCCTTCGATCTCGACAGGGCCCGATGGCGTCAGCACCCAGTCCAGCGGCTGGTCATGTTCGTCATGCGGTACTTCGTCCACGGCCTGCGCGTCAAATGCTAATCCGACCGCGACGACACGGGTTTCGGCGCGCAGACGGTCAAGCGTGCGGTCGTAATACCCGGCGCCATAGCCAAGCCGGTGGCCGCGCGCATCGAAGGCGAGCAGCGGCACCAGAAGGATTTCCGGGGTCAGCTCCTCCGCCATGCGCGACGGCACCGGCACGCCAAAGTCGCCCCGCTCAAGAACCTCCCCGGGCGACCAGCGCCTGAAGATGAGCGGCGCGCGCTTCGCGGCCATGACCGGCAATCCAATGGGATGACCCCGTGCCGACAGCGCGCTCAGCAGCGCCAGCGGGTCGAGTTCATCGCGAATGGCGGCATAGCCGGAGATGACGGCGCCGGAGGGAGGGGAGATGAATTCAAGGGCAATTTCGGCCAGCGCGCGTGCGCCTGCCTCCCGGGTTTCGGCGCTGAGTTCCGCGCGCAGGCGCGTCATCCGCGCGCGCAGCGCATTCTTGGCCGCTTCTATGGAATTTTGTCGGATCATCGGCCGCGCAAGGGTTCGATGGGGCTGGGGGCAAAATGCAGGGCCGCAAAAGCCGTTGGAGCAAAAATCTCCCGGGTCCCTACGGATGTAGGTGGGCGCCGAGTGACCGGGACCACGATCCCGGTCAGGGTCAGCTCCCTAAGGAGTCGTATCGGCCCCGGAGAATGCATGTCCTGACGAACTCCGCAGCCCTGCCAAACGCAATGTAAGGAACAATCATTAAGAGTCTAGTGCGTATCACCGATAAGTGGGAACCGGTTATCGGAAAAATGATACGCATAAACAAAAGGTTAGATCGCGGTTTTGATCCCATCAAAACATGAAGCGATCCAGGACCTGCTGACAAAATAGGTTGCGGCGCCTTGAACGATGCCCGGCCTACTCGCCCTTCTCGGCCAGCGGCCCGTCGGTCAGCGCCGCGCTGAGCACTTCGATGCGGCCCGCGGCGGTGGAGAACTGGTCCGCGACCTCATTTCTGGCCCCCGCCAGTTCGGCTTCCAGATTTTCAACCGTCTTTTGCGCTTCGTTCAGCTCGTCGGCAATCGTGAGGGCGCTCATCAGCAGCAGCCGGTCGTCGCCAACCTGGCCGAACTGTTTCTGAAGCGCCCCCAGACATTCGCCAACCTTGTCGGACAGGGAAAGCAGATGCTCCTCCTCGCCATCACCGCATTCCAGCCGGTATGTCCGGCCATTCAACGTGATCGTTACTTCAGCCATGCCCAATTTTCCCCCCGGCAAAAGCCGCCAATTCAATCCTCGCGCAGCATGTTCCTGATCGAGCCCATGATCGCATCGATACGCTCGGACGCATCCTCGTTGGCGGCGGCCAGATTTTGCCCGCGCGCGCGTTCCGCCGCCAGAGTCTCCTCAAGCGACTGGAGCTGTTCTTCAAGGGATTCGACCGTCAGGCCCTTGCGGCGCTTGTCGGCAACCGCGTCTTCCATCGCCTTCAGCGCGGCATCCAGACGCTGTGTCGCCTCGCTCAATTCCTTTTCGTTACCCATATACGCTCACTTTATTTCCGTGTACGCACCAATTCCCCGTCGCCCGGCATCATATAATTCAACTTTTCGGGGCTCAATGCGGAACATTAGGCGGCGGCTATTTAAGACGTCAACTCTTTGCGGAATTCCTCACAGGAAACTTGCGTTTCATTTGACTCGTTCAATCCATCCCATCATTAAGACTTGGAAACGCCCCGCAAGGCGGGCCGAAAGCCCGCCGATGGCGGCGCATGGGACACACACTAGAAGAAGTCGGGGTTCAAAAAATGGCAGTTCGGGTGGCAATCAACGGTTTTGGCAGAATTGGCCGCAATGTGCTTCGCGCAATCGCGGAAGACGGGCGCGACGACATCGAGGTCGTGGCGATCAATGACCTGGGACCGGTGGAGACCAATGCCCATCTGCTGCGTTTCGATTCCGTCCATGGGCGCTATCCCGGCGAAGTCAAAGTCGATGGCGACACTCTCGACATCGGCTCCGGCCCCATCAAGGTAACGGCGGTGCGCGACCCCAAGGAGCTGCCGCATAAGGAACTCGGGGTCGATATCGCGCTCGAATGCACCGGCATTTTCACGTCCAGGGAGAAGGCCTCGGCCCATCTGGACGCCGGCGCAAACCGCGTTCTCGTCTCCGCTCCCGCCAGCGGCGCCGACCTGACGGTTGTCTATGGGGTCAATCACGACAAGCTGGAGGCGGGCCACACGGTGGTCTCCAACGCCTCCTGCACGACCAACTGCCTGGCGCCGGTCGCCAAGGTCCTGAACGACGCCATCGGCATCGAGCGGGGCTTCATGACCACCATCCACGCCTATACCGGCGACCAGCCGACGCTGGACACCATGCATAGCGACCTCTACCGGGGCCGCGCGGCGGCGCTTTCCATGATCCCGACCTCGACCGGCGCGGCAAAAGCCGTGGGTCTGGTGCTGCCGGAGCTGAACGGCAAGCTCGACGGCGTCTCCATCCGCGTCCCCACGCCCAATGTCTCGGTGATCGATTTCAAGTTCGTCGCAGCACGCAAAACTTCGGTCGAGGAAATCAACGAGGCAGTGACCCGCGCCGCCTCACAGCAGCTCAAGGGCATTCTCGGCACCACCGACCAGCCGAATGTCTCCATCGACTTCAACCACGACCCGCGCTCCTCCATTTTCCATCTCGACCAGACCAAGGTGATGGACGGGACACTGGTCAGGGTCATGAGCTGGTATGACAATGAGTGGGGTTTCTCCAACCGCATGAGCGACACCGCGGTGGCGATGGGCAAGCTGGGGTAACGGGCCAATCGGCATTCATGCATCACGCCCAAATTTCCCTCCCTCTTCGCGGGGAGGGGTCAGGGGTGGGGGGTAGCATGGACTCGTGAGCGCAAGCGAACGCCTTGAGAAAAACAAACAAGTAGCACGCGCCACCGGCGCGTAATCCATTTGTTGTCACCCCACCCCCTGCCACTCCCCGTCAAGGGGAGGGGGGTGGTCTGGCAAAGCTCCCCACTGGGGCAAAGTTCGTATTTTCAAGTATCTTGACCGCCTTCGTCGCCTCTCCCCGGCTGGGCGAGGAGCTAAGGTGGGTGTTAGGGTGTGACCTTGCGCTGCCACAAATCTCTGTCCGTTGGGCATTTAACCCCATGATGAACCGTGCAATTAATGACCTTTGCCAGTTGAAGGACGATAAGCTCTTTCAAGAGATATCGATAGGGATGGGCCACATATTGGAAGTGGTCAAACGCCTTGGCAGGAGCGCTAGTAGGCTCCCCGGATACAAAAAGGTCCACACAAAATCGCTCCATTCGCACGCCGTCCATTTACTGGGCGCGTTGGCGGAGGAAGAAGCGGCAAAGTTCTTTATCCTACTCGACTTCGTGCGGTGTCCGCGCTCGCAGCAAAAATCAAGATCACGGCAACTGGGGTACTTCTATGACCACTTGGCTAAGGGCATCTACGCCGAAATTTGTTCGCGCCATTTCGTTGACTTCGCCGATGTGGCTCGATTCGTAAATTCTCGTCGCAAAGCTTTCTACCTAGACGGACCGATGGACGTGGACTGGATATTCTCCAATAACATTCTGAGCAGGCGCGAGGATCGATTCTACGTGAACTATGTGAAAGATGGTGACGATAACTACTACTGGCAATATCCGCGTACCACAGACTTTGAGATCGGATACCACACCGGTACAGTGATCGAGATTGCGAGGGCTCTGGACGCGGTAGATTTGGCGTCACCTAAAGGGCTCGCGATCGTTGCCGAAATTTGGCGAACGGTTGAAGTGAAGCCGGAACTAACCCACCACGAGATAAGCATGCTCAACCGTCAAACGCTAAAGCATTTGCAGGAGAAGGGCCTATCGAGAGATACTCCCTGTGAAACCTTTGACTTCATCGAGCAGCGTTGGTCGTTCCCGCTATATAGTCTCGACTTGTCCCTTGACCCTCCTACCCACGATCGAAAAGCTCAGAAAAAGCGGATCAAGGAGTTGAGAGATATCCAGGAGCGGTGGACGCCAGACGATTATTGATTGATGTCGCTCGTCTCCCCGCCTCTTTCTCGCTTCTTGACGCGCGTCGCCCCTCGCGTAGGATTCTGCCTCAAGAGCAATAGACACCGATTTACATGCAGCGAGCCCGGCTTTGTCATTGCCGTGCAGGATACCGAATGGACGACACGCGCCAGAACCTCGCGATAGATCAGGAGACGCAGTCATGATACGCGCATTTTTTCTCGACATCGCGAACGGCAGGCTGACGCGGCTTCCCTTTCTCGGCTACGCCCTCCTGGCGAATATATTGGGACTGTTGTTTATATTCGGTATTATCGCCGTGATCGCAGGCGCCGAGACATTGATGGGAGGCGACCTCCAGGAAGCGCAGGCGGCGCTGCGCAAGGCCTTTTCCGTGCCCCTGCTCGCCGCAATTTTCGGTTTTTTCGGAATCGCCGTTTTCGTCTCTCTCAACCTGGCCGCAAAGCGCATTCGCGATATCGGCCTGCCGGGATGGCTGACCGTTCTGGCAATCGCGGTGGTAACGATTTCCGTATCCCTGCTGGTATCGGAAACAGCCTCCCAGACCCTTAGCTTCGCAACCCTGGTTGCCCTGCTCCTCACCCCGAGCAACCTGATGAACAAGGGGTGAGGACGCGGGCCATGGGCCTTTTGCGAGGATTTATCCACGCCCCCCTCTTGACGCGCGGCCTCCCTCGCGTAGGACTCTGCCTCAAGAGCAATTAACACCGGTTTGAAGGCAGGGGAGCGGGAAATGACGGCGCAACTGGAAACAACGGCGCAAGCGATCGTGGCCGAAGGCAAGGGCATTCTGGCGGCGGATGAAAGCACCGGCACCATCAAGAAACGGTTCGATTCCATCGGCGCGGAGTCGACGGAAGAAAATCGCCGCGACTATCGCGAGATGCTGTTCCGCGCGCATGACGCCATGTCGAATTATGTCTCCGGGGTCATTCTTTATGACGAAACCCTGCGCCAGAACGCCAAGGACGGCACGCCGCTTTCGAAGGTCATTTCGGACACCGGCGCCCTGCCCGGCATCAAGGTGGATACCGGCGCGAAGGATCTGGCGCACTGCCCCGGCGAAAAGGTGACCGAAGGGCTGGACGGCCTGCGCGAGCGCTTTGCGGAATATTACGATCTCGGCGCGCGTTTCGCGAAATGGCGCGCCGTCATCACCATTGGGGAAAACATCCCCTCGCGCTGCTGCATCCAAACCAACGCCCATGCCCTGGCGCGTTATGCCGCGCTGGCGCAGGAAGCGAATATCGTGCCCATCGTCGAGCCGGAAGTGCTGATGGACGGACCCCATGATATTGCCCGCTGCTTCGAAGTGAACGAAGCGGCGCTGAATGCGCTTTACGCCGAACTCAACGCTCAGAATGTGCTTCTTGAAGGGACCGTTTTAAAACCCAGCATGGTTCTCTCGGGCACGGCATGCGCCACGCAGGCGGGCGCGGAAGAGGTCGCCGAGATGACCGTGAAATGCTTCAGGCGCGCCGTGCCTTGCGCTGTTCCCGGCATCTGCTTCTTGTCCGGCGGACAGTCGGACGAAGACGCGACCGCGCATCTCTCGGCCATGAACGCAATGTTCGATACGCCCTGGAAGCTCTCCTTTTCCTATGGACGCGCACTACAGGCGGCGGCGCTGAAGGCCTGGGGGGGGCGTTCGGAAAATGAGGCCGCCGCGCAGGCCGCCTTCTCGCACCGCGCGAAAATGAACTCGCTCGCCACGTCGGGCAAGTGGAGCGCGGATCTGGAACAGGCCGCCTGACCGCCTGTTTTCGCGCCCGTTCACGGCTTTTGCGCGCGGACTACTGCCCGATGCGGTTTTTGTGGTAAATTAGCGCTTGTCATCCAGATTTCGGGAGCCATATCTATGGTTTACAGCGGAACCGGCTGCGAGATTTACTTGGTTTTCCCGCCGGAAATAAGTCACAAAACCGCCGTCCAGTTCGCCGAATCCGGCAGCCTGGGAAATATTGCCTGCGCCCTTCTGCAATCGAGGCGCGATGGCACGGTGGACCGGACCCATGGTGAAATGCTGCTGCGTTTCGCGCACGCCGCCAACATTCCGCTGCTTCTGGAAAACGATATTTCCGCGGCGGCGGAGCTGGGCGCTGACGGTGTCCATATTCCCGCCGACGAAGATCTTTATACAAAGGCCCGCAATGCACTGGGCGACGATGCGATCGTGGGAGTGGATTGCGGCCTGTCACGCCACGCGGGACTGACGCTGGGAGAGATGGGCGCGGACTATGTTGCATTCAGCGGAGCCCCCGGCCAGCCGCAATGCGCGAGAAACGCGGGACTGGTAGAGATTATCAGATGGTGGTCGCAGACGGTAATCGTGCCCTGTGTCGCCTGGGACACATCGAGCGGGGACGCCGCGAGGCGGCTGGCGGGTTCCGGAGCGGATTTCGTGGCCATGGGCGCGCCGATCTGGAGCCACCCCGAGGGGCCCGCCACCGCCACGGCGGAACTGAGCGCCCAGTTGACGGACAGATAGCGGGATCGATGATGAGCACTCTGCGCAACGCATCCGGCGGCGTTCTCGTTGCAGTTGCCGTCCTTGCCTTTTCGCCGCCCCCGTCTCTCGCCGTCCCCCCCGATCCCGCTTATGACGCGTTGCTGCTCGGGAACTATCTCACGGCCCTGAAAGAGGCGGAAAAAGCCGCCGCGATCGGCGACCCCGCCGCGCATACTCTCATTGGCGAGATCTACTCAAAAGGCCTCGGCGTTCCCAAAGATCTGAAGAAAGCGGCCCGGTGGTATGAAAAGGGCGCCAAACTTGGCGATGCCAATGCGCAGCTGGCCTTCGGGGTGATGCTGGTCAACGGGACCGGCGTAAAGCAGGACCGCAGTCGCGCCGCCGACATGTTCGAGAAAGCGGCCCGGGCAGGCCTTGCGTCGGCGCAGTATAATCTCGCCCTCCTCTATATCGGGGGCCGTGTGCGCAGGCAGGATATCCCCGCCGCCGCCAAATTGCTTCAAAAGGCCGCCGAACAGGGCCACGCGGAAGCTCAGTACGGCCTGGCGGGGCTGTATGCGCAGGGAAGCGGGGTGGCCAGGGACCCGGCGAAGGCTGCGCAATGGACCCGGCGCGCCGCCGCGCTCGGGCACACGGCCGCCCAGATCGAATTCGCCATCATGCAGTTCAATGGCCGCGGCGTCGCCAAGGACGAGGCCGCGGCGACAAAACTCTTCACTGTTGTCGCGAACAAGGGAAACCCGATAGCCCAGAACAGACTGGCCCGCATCTACGCCAATGGCGCGGGGGTGAAGGAAGACCCTCTGGAGGCCACGAAATGGCACCTGCTCGCACGCGATGCCGGCGTCAGCGACTTCTGGCTGGATCTCTATATGGCGAAGCTGACCGAGGAACAGCGGAGCAAGGCGGAGAAAGCCGCAAAGGCCTGGGTCATCAAGAAACGTGACGGTTGAGCGGGCCTGCAAAAGCATCCGGGGCGAATTACGGCGGGCGTTAGTTTCCGCTCATTGACGTTCCCCGGTTGCCGGTGAGCCGATCATGATCTATGTCAGCCTCAAACGGCTACGCAATCAGCAAAGACGGCGCAAATGAAAATCAATGGCAATGAAATCCGGCCCGGTGCCGTGATTCAGCACAAGGGCGGATTGTGGGTGGCGGTCAAGATTCAGTCCGTGAAGCCCGGCAAGGGCGGCGCCTTCAATCAGGTCGAGCTGAAGAACCTCATCGACGGCTCGAAACTCAATGAGCGTTTCCGGTCCTCCGAAACCGTCGAGCGCGTCCGGCTGGAACAGAAGGACCACCAGTTCCTGTATTCGGACGGCGACATGCTGACCTTCATGGATTTGGAAACCTACGACCAGATTCAGCTGCCCGGCGATCTTCTGGGCGAACGCAAGGCCTTCCTGCAGGACGGGATGACCGTCGTCGTGGAAAGCCATGAAGGCCGGCCGATCAGCGTCTCCCTCCCCGACCATGTGACGCTTGAGGTGGTCGAGGCCGAGCCGGTGGTGAAAGGCCAGACGGCCGCCTCCTCGAACAAGCCCGCGGTTCTGGAAAACGGCATCCGGGTGATGGTCCCGCCCTTCGTCGGGACCGGCGAGAAGATCATCGTCGACACCAATGATCTGACTTATGTGAAGCGCGCCGACTAGGGCCTGTTGAGACTCAAAGGCGAACATCCATGCCCGCATCGGCCCTCATGAATGTGATGCTTCAGGCCGCCCGCAAGGCCGGCCGGGTTTTGGCGCGCGATTTCGGCGAAGTCGAGCATTTGCAGGTCTCCGTCAAGGGACCGGGTGATTTCGTCACCGCCGCCGATACCCGCGCGGAGACCATTCTGTTTGAAGAGCTCTCGCGCGCCCGGCCCGGATACAGTTTCCTGATGGAGGAGCGCGGCAGGGTCGAGGGCGCGGACAGGACCCATTGCTGGATCGTCGATCCGCTGGACGGAACCACGAATTTCCTGCACGGCATCCCGTTATTCGCAATCTCGGTCGGACTGGAGCGTGACGGCGAGATCGTCGCCGCCCTGATTTACAACCCGGCGAGCGGCGAAACCTTCACCGCCGAGCGCGGCAAGGGCGCCTATCTGGATGACCGGCGCATTCGCGTGGCCGGCCGGACCGTGCTGGATGACGCCGTGATCGCGACCGGCATTCCCCATCGCGGCAAACCCGATCATGGGCTGTTCCTGCGCGAATGCGAAATGATGATGAGCCAATGTTCGGGCATACGGCGCATGGGGGCCGCATCGCTCGATCTGGCATGGCTTGCGGCGGGACGCTTCGACGGCTTCTGGGAGCGCAATCTGCAAAGCTGGGATATGGCGGCCGGCGTTCTGATGATCCGTGAGGCGGGCGGCTATGTCACCGGTCTCACGGGCAAGCCGGATATGCTCTCCAGCGGCGGAATTATCGCCGGCAATGAACAGATACACCGCAGCCTGAGCCGCGTGCTGAGCGCGTGCGCGGCCGCGTCCTGACGGGTCCTGCCCGCATGCGATAATCTGCCGGGCATGAAGATGCCGCTTTTCATGACACACTATAGGTCCAACTATTGGTCTATGCTGCGCGCGCCGCTCACGCAACGGCATCAAGGCACGTTTTTTTCCGCCGCTTCGGGGCCCGCGGCATCACAACAAACGGCATGGAAGAATAATTCGTGCGGGACAACAGGGCGGGGTAGAAAGTGACGAAGCGCACATGGCAGCAAATCCGAGACATATGACCCTTTCCAAGCCACTGGTGTTTTTCTGGCGAATGACAATCTTTCTGATTCTCGTCGCATTTCTCGTCGCTATTCTTTTCACCCAGGTTTCCTCCGCATTCATGGCCAATCCCGGCCTCAACGGCCTGATCGTCGGCGTATTGCTGATCGGCATCGCCTACGCCTTCAGGCAAATCCTGCGGTTGCGCCCCGAGGTCCGCTGGGTGAACACCTTCCGCATCGCCGACCCCGGCCTGAAGGTGGAGAAACCGCCCGTGCTGCTGGCGCCCATGGCCACCATGCTGCGCGACCGCACCGGACATGTGTCCTTGTCGACGCTGTCGATGCGCTCAATCCTCGATTCGATCGGATTGCGGCTCGACGAAGCCCGCGACATTTCGCGTTATCTGGTGGGCCTGCTGATTTTTCTCGGGCTGCTCGGCACCTTCTGGGGCCTGCTGGAGACCATAAACTCGGTCGGAAAGACCATCAGCACGCTCGATACCGGCACCAATGACGGTCTCGTCATTTTCGAGGAGCTGAAGGAAGGTCTGGCCGCCCCGCTGAAGGGCATGGGGACCGCTTTCTCCTCATCCCTGTTCGGACTGGCGGGCTCCCTCGTCCTCGGTTTCCTCGACCTGCAGGCGGGACAGGCGCAGAACCGGTTCTATAACGAGCTTGAAGACTGGCTGTCCGGCATCACCGAGCTGCAATTCGGCGAGACGCTGGCCGGCGGCACGACGCCGCAGTTGCGATACGCAATGCTCGAGATGCAGCGTTCCATCGCCAATCTGGGAACCAATATCGAGAAAGGCGCCCTCAATGACAATTCCACCGAAGCGGTCAGGAATCTCGCGGCCGGTGTTGAGAAACTGATTGAGCAAATGCGCGTGGAACAGAAAATCGTGCGCGAATGGGCCGATGAACAGGCCCAGCAGCAGCATGAAATAGCATCCGTCCTCAAGAACATCGGCGAAAGCGCCGCCAAGAGGTCCGGAGGTCCGGCGAAACCCGGGCCCAAGGGCAGACCCCGATGAGCCTGGCCCGCACGCGCCGCCGCCGGCCCGATACGAACTACTGGCCGGGCTTTGTGGATGCGATGGCGACGCTGCTGCTCGTCGTGACCTTTCTGCTGTCGGTGTTCATGGTGGTGCAGTTCATCGTCACCCAGGTGGCCAGCGGCAAGGATACGGCCCTTCGCAGGCTTAACCAGCAGATCGCGCAACTGACCGAATTGCTGGCGCTCGAGACATCCACGAAAAGAAACCTGGAGGACAATCTGGCGTCGCTGGGAGTGACTATCGAGACAAAGGCCGCGGAAAACAGGCGCCTGCAGGGACTCATTGGCGCGCAGGGCGACAAGGCCAGGGAATCCGCCGGACGCAGCTCCGCGCTCGCCAGCAAGCTGGATGAGCAAGAGGCCCTCGGCACGCGCGCCCTTGCACGCGTCGAGCTGCTCAATCAGCAGCTGGCCGCGCTCAGGCGGCAGCTTTCGGCGCTTGAGGAAGCACTGGAGGCATCGGAATCCCGCGACAAGGAAAGCCAGACCCAGATCGCCGACCTTGGCCGCCGGCTCAATCTTGCCCTGGCGCGAAAAGTGCAGGAGCTGGCGCGTTACAGGTCGGACTTCTTCGGGCGTTTGCGCGCCATTCTCGGCGATCGCGAGGATGTGCGCATCGAGGGCGACCGTTTCGTCTTTCAGGCGGAAGTTCTGTTTCCGACAGGTTCGGATGTAATGAATCCCGAAGGCAGCGCGCAGATCGCCAAAATCGCCCGCGCCATAATCCAGCTGGGAAGCAAAATCCCCAAAGAGATCAACTGGGTGCTGCGTGTCGACGGCCATACGGACGTCAGGCCCATCGCCTCGCCGGAATTTCCCTCGAACTGGGAACTGTCTTCAGCGCGCGCAATCTCGGTCGTGCGCCAGTTGATCGCGCAGGGCGTCCCGCCGAACCGGCTGGTGGCGGCGGGGTTCGGCGAGTTTCAGCCCATCGACCCGGGCAATACGGAAGAGGCCTATCGCCACAACCGGCGTATCGAGCTGAAACTCACCGAAAAATAGTCTCGGGTCCCGTCAGTAGCGGCGGCCGCCTGAGTCCTCGGGCAGATGGCCGGCGCAGATGTCGCGAATGCGGTTATCCGAACCTGCAAAGCGGCAGGCTCTCGCCTTGGTGGACGGATTCGTGCGGACCTCCCTGTTGGTCACTTGCATGCCGTTCGCGCGGGCTACCGCGGCAACGAGATTGTCTTCACAATAGGGCGTGGAAATCCAGCCATTTGCCGCGGAGTTCCACTGGTTGCGTCCCTGGCATTTTATGGCTGCGGAGGCAGGAAGAATGGTGGTGGCTACATAGATCAAGGCACCGCCGAGGGCGGTGAAGGCAACAGCTTTTTTCATATCATCATCCTTGAGCAAAGATGACCGGTAACGGCCACCAAATTCATATCAAGCACCGGAAACAGACCCTTCGGACCAGATATGGGGGTGACCTGATCGTCTCAGCGCAGCAGTGCCGTGTAACGGGGAACTAGTGAGGAAAGGGGAAAATTTCAACCCGTCCGTGCGGTTTTCCACAAAACCGGGGGCAAACCGCCCGCTCCCTGCGCGGATTGCCTGAAATACCACAAAAACCTAAATCACCGCATCGGCGGCAAATTGCAATTCCGCCAGCCGTGCATATACGCCGCGCTTGCGCAGCAGGGCATCGTGATTGCCCTCTTCCACGATGCGGCCATCCTTCATCACAAATATGCGGTCCGCTTGCCTGATTGTGGCGAGCCGGTGGGCGATCACCAGCGTCGTGCGCCCCTCCATCACGCGCTCCAGCGCCGTTTGCACGGTTTTTTCGCTTTCCGCGTCGAGAGCGCTCGTCGCCTCGTCGAGCAGCAATATCGGCGCATCGCGCAGCAACGCCCTGGCGATGGCGATCCGCTGGCGCTGCCCGCCCGAAAGCGTGATCGCGCGTTCCCCCAGAGGCGTGTCATAGCCCTGCGGCAGGGCGGTGATGAATTCATCGGCCAGGGCCAGCTTCGCCGCCGCCCGCACATCCTCATCGCTCGCGCCGGGCGCGCCATAGCGGATATTTTCAGCTACCGTATCGGCGAACAGCGCCATGTCCTGAGGGACCAGCGCCATGCGCTGCCTGAGTGCGCGAAGGTCGGCTTCGCTGGCGCCGACCCCATCCAGCAGCACCTTGCCCTTTTGCGGATCGTAATAGCGCAGCAGCAGGGAAAAGAGCGTACTCTTGCCCGCGCCCGAGGGCCCGACGATGGCGACCGTCTCGCCGGGCGCCACCTCGAATGAAACCTCCTCGAGCGCGGGGCTTTCGCTCCGGGTGGGATAGCTGAAGGAGACATTGCGAAACGAAACCTCGCCGCGCGGCGGATTGGGCAGCGGCTTGGGGTGCGCGGGCGATGCAATTTGAGGTTCTTCGTCGAGAAGCTCGCTCAGGCGTTCCGCCGCGCCCGACGCCTGCTGCACCTCGCCCCAGACCTCCGACAGCTCCCCCATCGCTCCGGCGGCAAATGCGGCGTAAAGCACGAATTGTCCAAGACGCCCGCTGGACATATCGCCGGCCAGAACGCCCTGGGCCCCAATCCACAAGATTCCGACGATGCCGGCGAACACCAGAAAGATGGCGATTGCGGTGAGCCCGGCGCGGGCCTTCATGCGCTCGCGCGCCGCCTCGAATGACAGCTCCACGGAATTCGCAAAGCGCGCAATCACGCCCTTCTCATAGGTAAAGGCCTGCAATGTCTGGACGGCGGAGAGATTTTCTCCCGCATAGGCGCTGGCTTCGGCCAGCGTATCCTGGGCCGTGCGCGACAGCCTGCGCACCACCCGGCCATAGGCGATGAGCGGCAGGACAACGATCGGAATCATCACCAGTATAAGCACGGAAAGTTTGACGCTGGTGATGAACATCATCGCCACGGACCCGATCAGCATCACCAGGTTTCGAAGCGCCTGGGACGCGGTCGACCCGGCGGCCGATTTGATCTGGGTCGTATCGGCGGTGAGCCGCGACATCACCTCGCCCGAATGATTGACCTCATAAAAGGCCGGGCTCAGAAGCGTGAGATGCGCAAACACATCGCGCCGCAAATCCGCCACCACCCGCTCGCCAATCCAGTTCACCGCATAGAAGCGCGTGGCGCTGGAAATCGCGAGAACCGTGCCGATGACCAGCATCATGCCGAAATATTTATCGATGAAATCAGGATTTTCGCTGGAGAAACCGAGATCGATCATCCGCCGGACGCCAACGGGAACCGCAAGCATTGCCCCCGCGGAGGCAAGCAGCGCCACAAGCGCGAGCGCGACCATATGCTTGTGGCGCACCACATAGGGCCAGAGGCTGGCCAGCGGGCGGAGCGAACGGCGCTGCTTGGACTCCTGCCCGGATTTATCCGGCTCTTTTGCTTCAGAAACCACGTTGTGGACACCCGTTCTGCTTCACGTGAAACGCGCGGGCGAACATGCCCGAGCGCGCGACCCAAGGCAAGTGCGCCTGGACCGGGAGGTGGCGATCACGCCTTGTATGGAACGCCGGATTCAGATATAGCAACGCCCAAAGATCCAACTGTCGGCCGGCGTGGCCGGCACAGCGAAGTTTCAGACCTCTGGGGTCCAGTTACATGAAAAAAGACACACATCCCGACTACCACACCATCAAGGTCGCCCTGACCGATGGTACCGAATATGAGATGCGCTCGACCTACGGGGCGGAGGGCGACACGCTCACCCTCGATATCGACCCGACCAGCCATCCCGCCTGGAACGCCGACAGCGATCATCTCATTGACCGCGGCGGACGCCTGTCGCGCTTCAAAGAGAAGTACGAAGGCTTCCTCAAATAATTTTCTTTAAGGTTCGGGATGCGCAGGGTCCATTTGGGCCCTCGTGAGCTATTCGGAGTCCCGTGAGGAAACCTCTTCAATCCGCACAGTCCCGGCAACCGGACCGTATGCGTCGGTGAGGCGCGACATCTGATCGCCGATGGCCCGATTGGCGGCCTCGGCCGGCGCACCCTCCAGCTCCGCCCTCAGCAGCTTGTCGATGGCCAGCACACGGCGATGCAGGCTCATGCTTGCCTCGTTCAACTCCTTCAGGCGCTCCGGCAACGCCTCATAGGCGTCATCCCTCACCGGATTGGACGAGGGCTGAAACTTCACCTTGTTCTGCTCTTCGAAGGCTTCGCTCGGCGTCATCTCCCCGTCATTGACCGCGCGGCGTATCAGCAGCCAGGAGGCAAGCTGCATGAGCCGTGTGGTCAGCCGCATGCTCACGGTCGCATAGGCAAGCGATGCGGATGACTTCAGCGTCCTGGCGTCCTTGCGGCCATCGCCGTCAAGATAGGCCGCCGTCGCCTCGACAAGCGCCATACCTTCGCGAAACACCACGGAGAATTTCTCCGACTCGGTGTATTTGCGGCCAAATGGAATTGGCGCGCCGTCACCGCGCGGCGACGGTCCGGACTTTGACTCAACTGACATGGACTAAAACGCTCCCGACCTCGATCAAGTCCCCATGATAGCGCAACGCACACCAGTCACTATGTGCATTGTGGCTCTGAGGTTAACAAAAGAGATTTAATTTTTTGCCTCGCGGGAGCAAAAAAAAAGAGCCGCGACAAAGGCGGCTCTTGAAGTTAACAGGGAGGCGTCAAACAGAGTGGACAGGAGCCACTCAGTATCCAGATGACTCTGGATATGGTGAATATTAACCCTGCACCTCCTAACAAAGAGTTAAGGGTTACCGGAATCCTTCCCAGGTTTTGTTTTCATTCACTATTTAATGACCGGGCCCGCCGCATCGCGCGCGGTTTCCCCTGACCGGACGGTTTCCCCGATATATGCGAGCGCCCGGGACCGGAAACACCCTGCCGCCTCTCATGCGGGCCGGCTGTTGCTGCGCACAAGTTTGCAACGCTGCCGAAAATCGACAATCATACCGCTACCGATATCTCATTGGGGGGATATTTGATTCGTATTATTGGGAGGGAAACATGCGTTTACTCAGTCTTATCGCTACGGTTCTTTTGGCCGCGACAGTCTTTGCCGGTAACGCCATCGCGGGCAGTTATGGCAAGCAGAAGGTCGTCTATCATATCAATTATGACAACGCGAAAGCCCAGGCCGGTGCGTTGCGTAATATCCAGAATCACATCAATGCCGTTGGCAAGGAAAACCTCGACCTCAAGGTCGTTCTCCATGGAAAGGGTCTGACGCTTTTGCTTGAACCCGACTCCAGTGGAAATACGAAATTCTCGGCCGGCAACGCAACCGATGTCATTACCGCGAAGATCGCCGGATTGAAGGGCCAGGGCGTGGATTTCAATGTTTGCGCCAACACGCTCCGCGGAAAAAAGGTCAGCTATGAAGACGACCTCTATGATGTGAGCAAGGCCGACATCGTGCCGAGCGGCGTGGCCGAGCTGGCGAAATTGCAGGCCCTGGGCTATGCCTATATCAGGCCCTAGAGACGCCTCTTAGGTATCGCATTGGCCAAGAAGGCGGCCATCCCGGTGGGCGCCTTCTTGGCTGAGGGGCGAGATGATCATTGGAGATATGCGCTATATGACTCAAAGGTAGGCGGAACCCTTCCCTAGGTCCGGATTTCGGTTTTGTTCATGATTTGAAGACCGAGTCCGCCGTATCGCGGGAGGATTCCTTTGACCGTATGGCCTCCGCGATCCGTTTGATTTCCTCGCCGAGCGTCTCCGCAAGTTCCTTCAATTCATCGATGCTGTGGTTGGACAAGTCGCAACCGATTTCAAAGTCTTTCTTTTTGCGCGGTTCAAGTTCCTCGATATCCAAGACGCTTCTCCTTCTCCCCAACCGGATGCCGCCGCGGCCGCAATCCGTCTATGATGCCAGCCCTCGCGCATAGCCTGAAATCAGGCCCCTCAAATAGCGAAGCGGTGGAGGAGTGGCGGGGGAGCAAAAAATCCCCATCTCATGCTCTCTTGAGAGAGGGGCCGAATAAAGCTATCCCAACCTCCAAGAGACTCCCGCTTTCATTTTGCAAAAATATCAAAAGGTTCCCATGACCGCCATCCCCGACACCATGACCGCGATCGCCATCACCGAGCCCGGCGGTCCGGGCGTTCTCCAGCCGCAAACCGTGCCCGTGCCCCGGCCCGGTCCGGGCCAGCTTCTCATCAAGGTGCGCGCGGCCGGCGTCAACCGTCCCGATATTCTGCAACGCACCGGGGCCTATCCGCCGCCCAGGGGCGCCTCGGAGCTTCCTGGCCTGGAGATCGCCGGCGAGGTGGTGGCCGCGGGCGCGGACACCAAACGCTTCAAAGTCGGGAATAAGGTTTGCGCCCTCACCTCCGGCGGCGGCTATGCGCAATATTGCCTGGCCGATGAGCCGGCCACCCTGCCAATCCCCGCGGGCCTGGATATGGAAGAAGCCGGCGCACTGCCTGAAACCTGCTTCACCGTCTGGCATAATGTGTTCGAGCGCGGCGCGCTCAAGAGCGGCGAATGGCTGCTGGTGCATGGCGGTTCGTCGGGCATCGGAACCACCGCCATCCAGATGGGCGTGGCGCTGGGCGCAAAAGTCCTTGTCACCGCCGGCAGCGCGGAAAAATGCGCGGCCTGCGAAAAGCTGGGCGCCACCCGCGCCATCAATTACCGGGAAGAAGATTTTGTGGAGGTGACCAAGGAAGTCACGGGCGGCAAGGGCGCGGATGTGATCCTCGATATGGTCGGGGGGAGTTACATCGAGCGCAATTTCATCGCCGCCGCCCCGGACGGGCGCATCGTGCAGATCGCCTTCCTCGAGGGGCCGAAGGCGCAAGTTAATTTCATGCGCCTGATGCTGAAGCGGCTCACCCTGACCGGCTCGACGCTTCGAGCGCGTTCGGTGGAGGTGAAGGGCGCGATCGCCGCCGCGCTGGAGGAGAAGGTCTGGCCGCTGATCGAGGCGGGCAGGATCAAACCGGTGATCGACAGGACATTCCCGCTGGAGCAGGCCGCCGGGGCCCATGCGCATATGGAAGCGGGCGCGCATATCGGCAAGATCGTACTGAGCGTCGGTTAGGATCTTTGCCGTTCCGCGCAATCCCGCCCGCATCCTGGCGATTGCCTCTTTGTGCCGGCGACTCTATATAGAGTTCATCCCCCTTAATCGAGGATTCCTGTTTGCCGCTTTTGTCTCCTTTGTAAAGGAGCAGAAGCAAACGAGGTCAGATTTATGTCCCGCACACCATTGATGCCGAAAGCCACCGCCGTGTGGCTGGTTGAAAACACATCCCTCACCTTCGATCAGATCGCGGAATTCTGCCATCTCCACGTTCTGGAGGTCAAAGGCATCGCCGACGGCGACGTGGCCCATGGCATCAAGGGCATGGACCCGATTTCGTCGGGACAGTTGACGCGCGAGGAAATCAAGCGCGGCTCGGACGATCCCAAATACCATCTGAAACTGTCCGAGCCGAAGGTCGAAATTCCCGTCGTGAAGACCAAAAAGGGGCCCAAATACACCCCCGTTTCACGGCGTCAGGACCGTCCCAACGCCATCCTCTGGCTGCTGCGCCAGCATCCTGAACTGAAGGACAGCCAGATCATGCGCCTGGTTGGCACCACCAAGCCGACCATCGAGGCGATCCGCGAGCGCACCCACTGGAATTCGCCCAACCTGCAGCCCGCCGATCCGGTCACGCTGGCGCTCGCCTCGCAGACCGATCTCGACAAGGAAGTGCAGAAAGCGGCGCGGCGTCTGGAACGCGAGCGCAAGGCGGCCGAAAAAGAGGCCATCAAGGCGGGCACCCTGCTGCCGGCGGAAGAGACCGCTCCGGTAAAGCCGAAAAAGGTGGAAGCCAAACTGGTGACGGCGGCCGAGCTCGCCGCCCACAAAGAGGCGACCGAAGCCGCCGCCATGGCCCTGAAACGGACCGACATCGCCGACAGGGCGCCCACCGACAGGACCGCGGAAGAACAGGCCGCCAGCGCCAAGTCGGAAGCGAACGCAATGTTTGCCAAACTCAAGGATCTCAAGCGCGACGACGAAGACGACGCGCCCGCGAGCGGCTAGATCGCTTCATGTTTTGATGGAATCAAAACCGCGATCCCGGCTTTGTTTATGCGTATCGTTTGTCCGATAGCCGGTTCCCGCTTATCGGCGATACGCATTAAAGCGGCGGAATCCTCAAGACCTGGCCGGGATAGATTTTGTCCGGATGCTTCAGCATCGGCTTGTTGGCTTCGAAGATGCCGTTGTACTGGCCGCCTTTTCCCTTGCCATACGCGCTCTCGGCGATCTTCCACAGGCTGTCGCCCTTTTTTACGGTGTAAAAGATGGGGTCGCGCGCGTCGGGGGCCGCGACCTTCGCCTCGACCTTGGAAATTCCGAGCGTATTGCCGATGGCCACGATCGCCTTCTCCAGCACATCCTGACTGGCGACCTCGCCCTTGAGGACGGCCTTGTCGCCCTCGACCTCGACCGTCACGCCTTCGGTGCCGAGATTGAAGGAATCCAGCTCCTTCTTCAGATCCTCGGCCGCGGGAGGGGTGTCCTCTCCCGCCAGCCCAAGCGCCTTGCCGGCCGCCTTGATAAAATCGAAAATTCCCATGTTTCCCTCCTTTGCCGATGCGCCTTCGTGACCGATGGCGGCCTGGGCCTAATACTTCTTGCAGTCCAGATAGGTTGGGTTGAACCAGCGGTCGAAGAAGAATTCGAAGCCGCTGAAACTCGCTTTGATGCACTTCTGATAGGGCTTCACGCACACGATCTTGTTCTCTTCGATGTTCTTTTTGTCGCGCACAAGCTTGTCATAACAGGAAGTGTATTTCGCGCGGCAGCGGTTGAGCGCCAGGCATTTCTTCCGGTCTGTCGATGCCGGCCCGCTGGAACCATGCGCCCGCACAATCGGTGACTGGTTCTGCGCGCCGGTCTTCCCCGCGGGGCCCACGGGACCGAGCGCCGACGCATTGCCCGCCGAAACCGCCGTCAGAATACCCATGCTTAGAATCAACCCCCACACTCGCGGCATGACCGGCGCCTCCTCACTGTATATCTCCGGAATTAGAGCAACTTCCAACCATACGAACCCGCATGGTTGGAAGTTGCTCTAGCCCCACCCTATGGGCAAGACTAGCCCAGAATCCAAGCCCGCGCCTAGGGGGAAGTTTTTGCCCTGACGGCGCGGCGAAACGGCTGCACCGCCGGCCGGGACTCACCTGGTCGTGATGCAAAATAACCCATGAATCTGCAAATCCGCCTTATTGGCCCGCCCTACTGAATTGAGAAAACTCCTCGAAACCAGCCGATTCAGTGTGATACCCTTGCCCGCAATGGAACGCTCCGCGACCAGTCGAAACGCAGCAGGGGAGACTCTGTTGAAGGGTGCCCCGCGTCTGCTCGGCCGCAAGGTTCGCCGCGCGCAGTTCATGATCGTGTTCGAGCGGGCGTGGCGTGCGCTTCTGTGGCCGTTCCTGGTGACGGGCGCCTTTGTGCTGCTCTCGCTGGCGGAGGTTTGGAGCCTGCTGCCCGGACTTGCACACAAGGCCGGGCTGGCTGTTTTCGGCGTCGCGCTGATTGCCTCTCTCGTTCCGCTTGCGCGTGTGCGCTGGCCGGACCGCGAACAAGGATTGCGCCGCCTGGAGCGCGTTTCGGGCGTGCGCCACAGGCCGGCCTCGTCATTCGAGGACGAGCTTGGCGAGGATGAGACCGGCGAGGGCGCGCCGGCCGGACAGCGCGCGTTATGGGACCTGCACAGACAGCGGCTTGCGGCGATGCTCGCCAGACTGACAGCGGGCTGGCCGCGCCCGCGCCTGGCGCGCGCGGACCCCTATGCGCTGCGCGCGGCGCTGCTTCTTCTCCTGGCGGTCGGCCTTGTCGCGGCCGGCGACTCCACTTGGCAGCGCCTCTCCGCCGCGTTCAGCGTGGAATCGCAGAATGCCGCCGCCCGCTTCGGCATCAACGCCTGGGTCACGCCGCCGCTATATACCGCCAGGGCGCCGATCGTTCTGGCCGACGGGGCGGACAACCAGAATATCCGGCAGGTAACGGTGCCGGAGAAAAGCCTGTTGCTGATCAGGATCAATGGACGCGGCGGCGGCCGCCCGGGCGTGCGGGCCAATGCGGCCGGCAGCAGCCTGAGCCGGAGCGTCGATGCGGCCAGGGAAGAGGACGGGTTTACCGAATACAAGCTCACGATCAACGAACCGCTGAGCGTCGTCGTCGGGGTGACCGGCCTGGCTCGGGCCACCTGGCATTTCAGCGTTATCAAGGACGCGCCGCCGGTCGTGGAGTTGAGCGAGGAACCAAGCCGGACGCCGCGCGGAGCGATGAGATTCGGGTTCCGCGCGCAGGACGATTATGGGGTGGCCGGCGCGCAGGCGCGCTTTGCCCTGCCGGGCAATACGGCCAAACCCGCGCCGGATGCGGGCAAGATCGCGCCCCGCCTGCAGGCGGAAGGGCTTGCCGCGCTGGGCGCCGGCAAGGCGCTGGAGCTGTTCGAGCCGCCGGTCATTCCGCTGACTTTGCCGCGGGCCAACGCCAAAACCGCCGAGTCGCGGGTCTACAAGGACCTGACCTCCCATCCCTGGGCCGGGCTGAGGGTCGTCATGACGCTTGTCGCGCGCGATCAGGCCGGACAGGAAGGCCGCAGCGCGCCTTTTGAGCTGGTTCTGCCGTCAAGAAAATTCACCAAGCCGCTGGCCAAGGCGATCGTCGAGCAGCGCATGAACCTCGTTCGCAGGCCCGAAGAGCGCAAACCCGTGGAACGGGCCCTGGACGCGCTGACTTTCGCGCCCGAATATTTCCTTGAAGACAAGGTGCTTTATCTCGGGCTTCGCTCCGCCCGCTGGCGGTTGCGCCATGACAAGACGCCCAAGGGGCTGAAAAGCGTGGTCGCCCAGCTTTGGGATCTCGCGCTCAGGGTGGAAGATGGCGATCTGCCCCGCGCCGAGGCCGACCTCAAGACGGCCCAGGAAGACTTGCGCCGGGCACTGGAGGACGGCGCTTCGGAAGCGGAGATCGCAAAGCTGGTCGAACGGTTGCGCGCCGCGTTGGGCCGTTTTCTGCAAGCCATGGCGGAGAAAGCGCGCCAGAACGGCGGTCTCGCGCAAATGCCCGAGGGACTCTCCGCGCAGCAAACGCTCACCCCCAAGGACCTTGAGCAGATGTTGCGCAACATCGAAAATCTGGCCAGGACCGGGTCGCGGGAAATGGCGCAGCGCCTCCTGGAGGAGCTCGGCGGGATGATGCAGCGCCTGCAGATGGGACAGGCCAGTCCCAATTCGCAGAGCCGGCGGATGATGAACGCGCTGCAGGGGCTGGGCGAGGTCATTCAGCGCCAGCAGAAGCTGCTGGACGAAACCTTCAAGGAGTTGCGCGAGCGCGAGACCCGGGAAGAGGATGCGCGCGAGGGGCGGCGCCGGGCGGAGCGCAACGGCGGGCCGGCCGAGCGCAATGGACGGCGCAGCGGACGCGAAGGCCGCGGTGAAGGCCCGCTGGGCCGGGGCCGCGATGGCGAAGGCCGCCAGGGCCGGGGCCGCGATGGTGAAGGCCAGCAGGGCCGGGGCCGCGATGGTGAAGGCCGGAGCGGACAACAGGGGCGCGGCGGGGAGCAGCAGCGTTACGGCGCGCTCTCCAGCCGGCAAAGCGGCATCCGCAAGCGCCTCGACGGGTTGCTTGAGCAATTGCGCACCCTTGGCACACGTCCCCCCGATCAGCTTGAGGGCGCCGGACGCGCCATGGGCGAGGCGGAAAAAGCCCTGGGTGAAGAAAATCTCGGAAGGGCATCCCAGCAGCAGACGCTGGCGCTGGACCGCTTGCGCCAGGGCACCCAGTCGGTCGCCGAACAGGTCCTGCAAACACTCACCAGCGCCATGGGTCAGGGACGCCAGGGCAACAAGGACCCGTTCGGGCGGCCGGAGCGCACGCAGGGGCCCGATCTGGGAACCTCGGTGAAGATCCCCGACCAGATCGACATCCAGCGCGCACGCGAAATTCTCGATGAACTCAGAAAGCGCCTCGGCGAACCCTCTCGGCCCCTGCTCGAACTCGACTATCTGGAACGGCTGATCCAGAAGTTCTGATGCGCGTCACCGGTCGCCCCTGAGGCCTATTTTGCGATCCGCGCGCTGATTTTGGTTTGCGCCCGCGTCCAGCTCCGCTTTCCGCAGAGCCCGCCGCCGAGCCGGCAGCCCTCCACGCGGATCGAGCCGGAATCCAGAAGCGTAAGCGACGCCCGATAGATGCGCCCGTCGTCCGGATTATACATCACCCCCGACCAGCGTCCCGGCCCGGCGGGGGCAAGTCCTGAAAAGGTTGTCAGCCCCAGCACCTGGCGGCCGCGGAACCGTTTGTCGCGGTTACGCGCGTCGCGCACCGGGTTACCCCTGGCGTCGAGGCTCGCGCGCAGCCAGACGATCCGGCCGCACAGCCCCTCCCCGCACCTGGTGATCTTGACCATCGCATTGGCCTTGTGGGTCAGCCAGTGCCCGGTGATCGGCGCGGCGGTGAGAGAAGTCTTTGATAAAATGAGCAGGCCCGCGGCCAGCAGGGAGACATGAAGGCGCATGGCACCCTCCCTTCATTTTTCAAACGCGACCCGATCCCGTCTGCCGGCCGCATGATAGGCGAACAGGGTTAGCAAAGGGTTATGCCGCGCGGTTCCATCGCGCTGAATCCGCACTCCGCCCGGCATATGGCGGACCTCATCGGGCATGGGCGAATTGGGGCCGCCGGAGCAATTCTCCTTGACGGCGTGCAACTAAATTGAGACCCTATACGCTCAGTCTGCCAGACAGACAGACGTGGTATTTTGTTAAAATCGCTCGCTGCCACGTAAAATAATGAGCTGAGTGGGCTCTTTATGGCGAACTCTCGCCCCAGCCCTTTGTCTTTCGTAGACAGGTTTCTTTTCGAAACTTAGGGGGGGCTGGCCGTGGTGACTTCATCAAAATTTTTCCGGTTTGAATTGCGGCTCCGCAATTTGCCCGGCGTCGTGTCTTTGCGCGAACTCCAGGGGGGAGTTCTCGGAGAAGGGTCTGAAAATGTCTAACTACGAATATGATTTTCATGAGGGCGTAAAACAATACAAGGCCATCATCGATGGAGGTGAGGCCGACTTCATACCGGTGACGACCCAGATGGCCGAGTTCTGTATGAAGTATGGCGGCCACAACGGGCATGATTTTTTCAAAGACCCCGAACTTTTCGTCCGCGGCTCTCTGGACGTCCAGCAGGAGATGGGCTTCCACGTTCCCGACATGGTCTGGGACGTCTATTCGGTTGAAGCAGAGGCGCTGGGCGGCGAAATGGCCTGGTTCGACGATCTTTACCCCGCCCTCAACAACACCAAGGTCATTATCGGCAACGAAAAGGACCTGGCCCGCGCCAAGGCGCCCGACCCGCTGAAAACGGGGCGCATGCCGTGGGTTATGGAAGTCCTGCAGATTTGCCAGGAGCTGACCGGATACACCCACTACATCCACTATTGCTCGCCGATCAATCTGGCCGCGCAGGTGATGCAGTTCGAGAACCTCATCCTGGCGATGAATGAAAACCCGAAATTCGTACACAAGCTGATGGATTTCCTGGTCGAGGAAGTTCTCGCCCCTTACATCAACACCTATTTCGAGAAGGTGCCCGGCTCGACTATCGCCAACGGCAAGGACGCGGTCGGATCGCTTCCCTTTATTACCGAGGAAATTCTCGAGGAATTCTCGCTCCCCTATCTCGCCAAATTGCGCAAGCTTTGCGGAAACAGGCCCGGCGTGCGTTCCGACAACTGGTGGGGGGATTCCTTCGCCAAGGACATCGAGAAATACTGGGACATCAAACTGGCGGTGACGCCGCAATATCTGAAGATTCAGGATCCGGATTGTTTCCGCGTGGGAACCGAACGCGCGCGCGCATTTGCCGATCGCCGGGAATGCGCGCTGAGTTTCGGCGTCGGAACGCTTCTGCTCCAGGTGGGAACCCGCGAACAGATCACCCAGCGTATTCACGAATATATGGAAGTCGGCAGCCGGGGCCCCCATGGCAAGAAATTCTTTCTTTATCTCTGCAGTTTCAGTGGCCAGACACCGGTGGAAAATGTCCGCGCGGCGATAGAGGCGGTCAACACCTTCAACGCGGGCGAGCGTCCCTATGCCGGGCAGGTCGAAAGCGGACCCGATGGCATCGCCCCGGAGGTTTCCGGCGGCAAGGGATTTATGGGCATCGGCTCCAAGTCCGCCGATGCCGGCGAAGACCAGGACGCGGGCCGCAAGCAGGTTTTTCAGGAAATCTACCTGAGCGTCATGGATTTTGACGATCAGCTGTGCCCCGAACTGGTTTCAAAGGCCCTCGATCAGGGTGAGCAGGCTCTGGACATCCTCGATGAGGGGCTCATCCCGCCGATGGGCGAGGTCGGCGACCTTTTCGCTTCCGGCGAGCTGTTCGTGCCCGAAATGCTTATGGCGGCGCGCGCCATGAAGGCCGGGCTGGCGGTACTCAAACCCACCCTGGTCAAGACCCAGACGAAGCCGAAGGGAACGATCGTAATCGCGACGGTGTTCGGCGATCTGCACGACATCGGCAAGAACCTGGTCGGCATGATGCTGGAAGGGGCCGGGTTCAGGGTCATCGATCTGGGCGTCAACACCAAGGCCGATGCCATCATCGAGACCGCGAAAGAGGTCAATGCCGACGTGATTGGGCTGTCGGCGCTGCTGACGACGACCATGCCGTTCATGAAACTGACCATTGAGGCCATCGCGGAAGCGGGCCTGGATATCCCGGTGATTATCGGCGGGGCTCCGGTTTCGCAGGACTTTGCAAACAGCGTCGGCGCCACCGGCTATGGCGACAATGCACCGATTGCGGTTGAGTTGTGCAAGAAACTGATCGTCGCTGATACGGAAAAGATATCGGAAACGGTCCAAGGTTAGTGATCTGGTGGAGCGGAACAAAGAAAAGAAAAGAAACCAGCACTCCGCTCTTTGTCACTAAACCAGCCGGGGAAAACGACCCGGCTGGCAATATCCGAGGAGAAGACGACCACAAATAGGGAGGTATCAAAATGTTTTCAAGACGCATATTCTTGTCCGGCGCCCTCATGGCCGGCGCCATGGCGCTATCTTCAACGGCGGTCACGGCGGACGAATATATTGGGGGCTGGCAGAAGGACTATCCTCTCATCAAATACGGGATCATTCCCGTTGAGACCCAGACCCAGACAACCAGCTCCATGGACGATTTCCTGGCGCACGCCGAGAAGGAAACCGGCGTGAAATGGAAACTCTTTCAGGCATCGAATTATTCCGGCGTCATGAATGCCATGATTGCCAACCAAATCGATCTCGCCTGGCTGAGCGGCAAGAGCTACTGCCAAACCTGGGAAGACAGCAAGGGCATGGTTGAGCCATTGGTTGCCGCCCAGGAACTGGACGGATCGATGGGGTATGTCTCCGTGCTCGTCGTCAAGACCGACAGCCCCTACAAGTCGGCCGAGGATCTGAAGGGTAAAACGGTAGCACGCACGGACCCGCTTTCGGGCTCCGGCTACATCGTGCCAACGATCGAATTCAAGAAAAAGGGCACACCCATTGACCAGTACTTCAAATCTCCTCTGTCCGGCGGCCATCCCCAGAGTGTCATGGGCGTGCTGAGGGGCACCTATGACGGCGCCTTCACCTGGACCTCGAAGAACGACAATATTGGCAACATTCGCAAGATGATCGACAAGGGGCTCCTGAAGCGGGACCAGATCCGGGTGGTCTGGACATCGAAACCGCTGCCCTCGCCGCCGATCGTCATTCGTAAGGATCTGCCGCTTGCGATGCGTGTCGATCTTGCGAAAATGTTCGTTCGCCTCAAGGACCACAACATGAAGCTGGCCGAAGCGATCGCCCAGGGCAAGACCAACGGTCTGGTGCCCGTGTACCACGAAAACTACGCACTGTTCTGCGAGGCCGCCAAGGCAGCGAGCGCGGCCAAGAAGCGGAAGAGAACGAAAAAGAACTAAACCAGGAAACCCGGTCCGGCGGGGGAGCAATCTATTTCCCCGCCGGAATACTTGGCCGGAACGTTCTGGCGGCCCCTGTTTTCGCTATTATGTGGACCACTCGGCGGGAAGATGATGTCAATCCAAGCGACAACGCAAGGATCGGATGACGCGGTCAAAAGTTTTGAGTCCGCGTATAAGGCGTATCAGCGCAACAAACGAACATTCAATATCACTTTTCTGGTGGTGTTCGCGTTGTGCTTCGTGCTTTCGATCGTTTCCACCGAGTTCGATATTGTCACGCTGATCGGCGGATTCCCGCGGACTCGCGACTTTCTGTTCCGGCTGGTTCCCCCCATTACCTATGATGAATTCGCGCTTGATGTCCTGGATTGGTACTGGAACATCGAGGTGTGGATGGATAACCTTCTCAACACACTTTTGATGGCGTTCCTCGCCACGCTGCTGGGAACTCTTTTCGGTGGCGCACTGAGTTTTTTCGCGGCGCAAAATCTTGTCAAACATTATGCGACATACTGGATCACCCGCCGTATCCTGGAGATCGCGCGCACGGTTCCCGATGTCGTATGGGCGTTGATATTTGTGCTTACCTTTGGCGTTGGGCCGATGGCCGGCGTTCTGGCAATCACGATTCACACCATCGGTGCGCAGGGAAAACTCTTCGCCGAAGTCAACGAGAATATCAGCTGGCATCCTATCGAAGGCGTCCGCGCCACGGGCGGCAACTGGTTTCAGGAAATCCGGTTCGCAGTGCTGCCGCAGGTGATGCCGAACTTCGTGTCTTATACGTTCTGGCGGATCGAGCTCAATGTTCGCAGCGCAACGATTGTCGGTTTTGTCGGCGCGGGCGGGATCGGCCATGACCTGTTCATTGCAATCCAGCTTCTGGAATTTCCCGATGTGGGAGCCATTCTCCTGATCGTCGTCACCACGATCATGCTGATCGATATCGCCAGCGAGAAACTGCGTCATTACCTCGTCGGCAAGGAAGCTCTCAAGCGCTGAGGGATGGGGGAACAATTATGTCGTTAAAGTTGAGTCAGATCACGGAGCAGGAAATCAGCCTGGAGAAAAACCGGTTCCCGCGCGTCTTTACGAAAAGCCCCAAGGAACTGGCGGTTTCCTACCTGTTATGGGGCGGTATCAGCATGTTGACGATTTACTGCCTCTACCGGTTCAACTTCTTTTCCCATGATTTTTTATTCGGGTTGGGAACGCTCGGAAATATCATCACCACCCAGATGTTTCCACCCACCGGTTTTGAACAATTGCCGGTGTTCGGCAAGGCGATCGGCGAAACCCTGGCGATGGCTTTTCTCGGCACGATGTTCGGCGCAATCGTCGGCCTTCCGCTGAGTTTCCTTGCCTCCAGGAACATGATGCCCGTGCGTCCCGTGCAATTTGGTTTTCGCCGCTTCGCGGATTTGCTGCGCGGTTTCGACTATCTGATCTGGGCCCTGATTTTCGTCCGGGCGATCGGTCTGGGGCCAATGGCCGGAATCATGGCCATTGCCATCGTCGAAACCGGCACCTTCATCAAGCTCTATTCCGAGACCATTGAAAACCTGGACACCAAGCAGGTGGAGGGCGTCCGGGCGGCGGGCGGAAGCCGGTTGCAGGTTATCCGCTTCGGCATCCTGCCTCAGGTGCTGCCAGTCATCCTGTCGAACACTCTCTATATGTTTGAGCACAACACCCGCTCCGCTTCCATTCTCGGCATCGTCGGGGCGGGCGGAATCGGTTTCCTCCTGAGTGACCGCCTTCGCGCCTATGAATGGCAGGAGGCATGTCTCATCATTATCCTCATCGTCATAACCGTCTACGCGATAGACTATTTGTCGAAGGTTATCCGGGAGCGGTTCATTTTTGGCGACAGGCACCGGGTGAGCGGGCCTGTCGTGGACAGTGACGATGTGTGATGGCCGGGGCCGGGACATGTTGAAAACAAAAATAATCTGCGGGTTGGGAGAAAAAGTCAGAAGATGTTGAAACTTGAGCATGTCACCAAGAAATTCGGCGACTACGCTGCCGTCAACGATGTCAGCATAGAGGTCCCCACGGGCCAGCTGCTCGGGATTATCGGGCGCTCGGGCGCGGGGAAATCAACCCTGCTGAGAAGCATAAACCGGCTTCACGATATTACCGCGGGAAGCATCGTTTTTGAGAACGGCGAGTCCTCCATTGAGGTCGACCGCCTCAAGGGCCGCGCCCTGCTTGAATGGCGGGCGCGCTGCGCGATGATCTTTCAGCAATTCAATCTGGTTCCGCGTCTCAACGTCATCACCAACGTTCTCATTGGACGCATCAATTACAACGGGACGATTTCGTCACTGTTCAACCGGTTTTCCGCCGCCGAACGCGCCATGGCGGTCCGCGCGCTCGATCAGCTTGGAGTCAGCGAACAGTGCCTGCAGCGGGCGGACACGCTCTCGGGCGGACAACAGCAGCGGGTGGCGATCGCCAGGGCCCTGGTGCAGGAGCCGAAAATCGTTCTCGCCGACGAGCCGATTTCCTCGCTTGATCCGCGCAACGCCCAGATCGTGATGGAAGCGCTTCGCACCATCAACAAGGACCACGGCATTACGGTGATCGCCAATCTTCATACGCTCGACACGGCCAAGATGTATTGCGACCGGATCATCGGCATGAAAGAGGGCTCGATTGTTTTCGACGGGTTGCCGAAGAAATTAACCGAAGATATCGCCAGAGGCATATACGGCGTCGGCGACGATGCCTCGGACGAGGAATTTTCGACAGCTATTACGTCGACAACACTTGGCGCCGCCTGACCCGTCCATCCGGGTCCGGTGCGCGCGGACCGATATCGAGTGGAGTTCCCGATGGCCCAATTGACGATTGTTTATTGGCGTGACATCCCGGCCCAGGTCATCGTCAAGTCGGATACCGGGTCCGCCAAACGCCGGCTAACAGACCGGTTTCAGGAAGCCATAGACATGGTGGCCATGCGCGCGGGGGCTCAGGGGACGGAAGAATATCTCGCCGACTGGCGCCGCGGCGACCCCGAGCCATGCGGCGGCGATTGCGAAAATGAAGCGGACAGGGCCAGGGCGCGGATCGAGACCGGTTATGACGCTCCCCGGTTAAAGCGCCTGATTTCCGGCGGCGGTCGGGAAGATGAAGAATAAGGCCGCGCGCCCGACGTCTTATGTGCCGGCCGGCGCCAGCCATGTGCGGCGGACAGGGTCCCGTTACACCTTGCGCCGCTGGTCGGTGCGTCATGCCGGCTTTCTCGAGAAGGTCTACAGATTTTTCGCGGAGATATTTCTGAAGCTGCACTGGCTCTGGAGCCTGATCGGATATGCGAGGGTCGAACGGCCCATCGTATTCGTCGAAAAGGCGGTCAAGGGCTTCATGTTCGATTGCCGCATGTGCGGTCAGTGCACGCTCTCCGAGACCGGCATGTCGTGCCCGATGAACTGCCCCAAGGGATTACGCAACGGTCCATGCGGCGGAGTTCGCGCCGACGGCAATTGCGAGATCGAGCCCGACATGCCCTGCGTCTGGGTGGAGGCCTGGAAGGGCAGCCGGCTGATGCAGGCCGGGGACAATATCCGCGCCGTGCAGGAGCCGGTCGATTTCAGCCTGCGCGGCACCTCCGCATGGCTGAGGGTCACCGCCGCGAAGGCCGCCGAGCGCGATGCCGCCGCTCCGGCGGCGAAGGAGCGGGAGGGATGAACAACAGCGGCCTGGATTTCAAGAACTTCGAGGAGACGCGTCCCGGCCACACCTCGCGCGGACGCCTGGAGAGAATTCTCCGGCGCGGCGAGTTTGCGGTTACGGCCGAACTCAATCCTCCCGATTCGGCCGATCCCAACGAGGTCTTCAAGCGCGGCGCGATCTTCGACGGATGGGTTGACGGCATCAACGCCACCGACGGATCGGGCGCCAATTGTCACATGTCGAGCGTCGGCATCTGCGCCCTTCTGACCCGGAGGGGCTATGCGCCGATCATGCAAATCAGCTGCCGCGACCGCAACCGGATCGCCATCCAGGGCGACGTCCTCGGCGCCGCCGCCATGGGGGTCAGCAATATTCTGTGTCTCACCGGCGACGGTGTGGAATCCGGCGACCAGCCGGGCGCCAAGCCGGTGTTCGATCTCGATTGCATGTCGCTGCTGGAGACCATTCGGGTCATGCGCGATGAGGGCAGGTTTCTGTCCGGGCGCGAGATCACCTATCGCCCGCATCTGTTTCTCGGGGCCGCCATCAACCCATTCGCGCCGCCCTATGACTTCAGGCCGTTGCGTCTGGCGAAGAAAATCGAGGCCGGGGCCCAGTTCGTCCAGAGCCAGTATTGCTTCGATATCCCGATGCTCAAGGAATACATGAACCGGGTCACGGATATGGGCCTGCATGAAAAATGTTTCATCCTGATCGGCGTCGGTCCGCTGGCGTCGGCCAGGGCGGCGCGCTGGATCCGCACCAACGTTCCCGGCATCCATATCCCCGATGCGGTCATCGCGCGTATCGAGGGCGCGCGCGATCAGCGCCAGGAGAGCAAGAAAATCTGTATCGAGATCATGCAGCAGATCAAGGAAATGCCCGGCGTTTCAGGCGTCCATGTGATGGCCTACCGCCAGGAGGAACTGGTCTCCGAGGTGGTCCATGAATCGGGCGTTCTTCAGGGCCGCAAGGTGGCGGTGGGAACCGAACTTGGATGACCCGGACACGGCTCCAGCGCGGTTTTCCCCGAGACCGAAGCCGGGCCGCCCGCTCTCCCTTGCGCGGGCCACCCCAAGGGTACCATTGCGGGGTGGTTGGGCAAGGGGGAGCGGGTGGCCGGGAATACTCCAAAAAAACGCCCCCGGGTCATGGACTCATAAATAACCGTCATTCTGTCTGCTCAGCCACTCTTGCGCGGTTCGCGCGTAAACAGGGTCAAAATAACCGCAAGTCCCGCGCAGGCCGGGAGAACCCATAGTGCATTTTCATAGGCTTCGGGTGAATACAGCCGCCGCCCGGCCTCGAAACGGCCGTCCCAGTTGAGGTCCAGGAGCCACCCGATAAGCGGTTGCAGAACGGCGCCGGAGGTAATCACACCGATGTTGAGGAAAGCCATGGCGGAACCCGCCGTGTGAGCCTTGCTGTTTTCACGCACCATTGCAAAGGCGACCACCAGACCGGCGGAGAACGCGCCGTTGATGAACAGCAACGCGTCGATCATCCACAGGGAAAGGTTCGAAATATTGAGAAGCAGGAAGATGGATATGAAGGCGCCTGTGGCGCTGACGACAAAGGGCATCTTCCGCCGCGCCAGATGATCGGAAATCCAGCCGATCAGGGGTGCTCCCAGGGCCCAGCCAAACAGCATCATGGACATTGAGGCGGCGGCGGCGGGGCGCGAGAGATCCCGGACTTCCATCAGATACGGCACGCCCCACAGCGCCCCGAATGCGAACAGCGAACCGACCGACGCGAAGCCGGCGGCGGCAATTATCCATGTCTGGCTCTGACGAAGGAGCTGACCGATGTCGCGAAACAGGTGGGGGGTTTCAACGGAACCTTGAGTTTCCGCCGTATCGGGATGGTCGCGAACGATGAGCCATACGGCGCAACCCAGCGCCAATGCAAAAACCGCCGTGCCGGTCATTGCACCGCGCCACCCGAAACTCTCGACAGCCCATGCCAGAGGCGCCTGGCCCGCAATGCCGCCAACCGTACCCACCATCAGCGTCAGTCCGCTGAGCAGGGCGAAGCGGCGCTGTGGAAACCATACTGAAACGATCTTCAGCGTCGTGATGAAGCCGAACCCCGCGCCGAAACCGATAATCAGCCGGCCCAGCGAGGCGGCGGCGCTGCTTTCGGCGAATGCGAACAGCAAGCCGCCACAGCCGCAGATGAGAGCCGCGCTGGACAATAGGCGCCGGGGGCCCCAGCGGTCCGCGAGCACTCCCGTCGGCAACTGGGCAACGCCGTAGCCCCAGAAATACAGAGCCGAGAGGTTTCCAAGCGCGGCCGCCGAAAGACCCAGATCCTGCATCAGTTCGCCGACCATGACGCTCGGCGCGACTCTCTGGAAGAACGCGTGAAAGTAAAACAGCGCCCCCAGGCTCCAGGTGATCCAGGCGAGAACCAGACGCGTGCCCGGAACGCCAAGCCGTTCGCTTATGGTCATTTAAACTGCCATTTTCTCGTTTGGGACGGCATTGGATATTTGGCCTGCCATTCAGTCTCGGCCAGCTGGCGGCCGGGAACTTCCACGGTAAGAAGAATGCCAGGACCGGCGCGACCGGATTTAGGCTCATGACCCCGATTCACATTGTCGGGATCATATACCCCAGGCTCCGGAAATCGAAGGTTTCAATTCATTTACGGGCGAGGTTCAGGACCCGTCATTGCGATTTCGCTCCGGGTCCACCTTGACGCATCATCGCTGATTTGCGAAGTTTCCAGCAGCCCCCGGCTAGGCATATTGTTGGCTGGGGACACATCCAATTGGGCTCTGTTCCTACGGCGATCATTCGCTCCAGCCCTTATCCCGATTTAATTTTACCGCATATTTTGGGGTGGGCCAGTTATGATTTGCGCCGGTGATTCCCATTGTGAAAGCCAGGAACATTCAGTCGCTGCAAGGCTTCTGAGTGACGGCGGTTTCGTGTTTGAACCAGAAGCGATCGAGCTTCGGGCCGAACAGGTCCTGCGAATGCAGGGATACAAGGATCCGTCACGGGTTCATCCTGAAATCCCGTTGATCGCCGAAGCGATGACCGCCCTGGCGGCGAAGACGTTCGAACCGGCGGTTCATTTCAGGCGCGTGCTCCTGGAGGGCGTCCGCGGTGACGCCCTCATACTTGAAACGGGGTCCAGACTTCACAGCAAGGCGTTCGGAAAATACATATCCGAATGCGAAGAAGTCGCCGTGTTCGTCATGACCCTCGGGTCGGCCCTCGATGAAATCGAACGCGATTTGACCAGCTCGGGAAAGCTGGTGGAGGCTGTTTTTCTCGAAACCGCGGGCTGGCTGGGGATCGAACGGCTCACAAAACAGTTTTCCGCCTTTTTGGGTCGTGAGGTGGCGTCCGACGGGTTGCGGCCGGGCCGCAGAATGTCCCCGGGTTACGCCTTCCGCGTGGAGGGCGCCAGATGTGAATGGCCCCTGGAAGACCAGAAACGGATCTTCGATCTTTTCGACAGGAAGAAACTTGCGGTAACTCTGCTGGACAGTTGCGCCATGTCTCCCAAAATGTCGCGGTCCGGCCTGTACGGGCTGTTGCGAGAAACCGAACCCGGGCGGCAGTCCCGGTCTACTGCGAACAACAATCGGCAAGCACCTGCATAACTGGAAGCGAGAACAAAAATGAGCGACAAAGTTCTGGAAATCATTGGTGAAAATTTCAACACGACGCGCCGGGTGAAGGCGACCAGTCCGCGCATTGTCCAGGAGGACGGCAAAGCGGCCCTTGTCTATAAGGATCTGGACGGGTCGAAGCGTTTCCTCGATGTCAGCGCACTCTATCCCAGCGACCCGGCCGAACTCAGGAAAACCCAGATTACGCATGTCGCCCAGGCGATGCGGGACAAGGATCTTGATTACATTGGCTGGATCATCCGCGCCCAGGTCGAAGTCGGCGCGACCATTATCGATATCTGCATCGATGAAATTTCCGTCGATCCGGACGAGCGCAACGAATGGATGCAATGGATTATTCCGGTCGCCCAGGACATCACCGATCTGACGCTGGCGGTCGATTCATCGGACCCCAACACCATCGTCGCGGGCCTTGAGGTCTATGACAAATCGAAGAGCCGGCCCGCCATCAATTCGGTAAACCTCGAAGAGGGGCGCGGGCGGTTGATCGATCTGGCGAAGGAGCATGACGCGCTTCTTTTCGCCAATGCCAGCGGCCGGGACTCCATGCCCGCGAACGCCGAGGAGCGGGTCGCCAATCTGCAGCAGATCATGGCCATGATGGATAAGGTCGGCATTCCCATAGGGGATCGCTATCTGGACCCCCTCGCCTTTCCCATCGGCGCGGGTTCCGATTTCTCCAAGCACTATCTCGATGCGGTGCGCATGATCCGCGAAGAATTTCCGCAAGTCCATATTTTCGGCGGGCATTCCAATACCTCCTTCGGATTGCCCAGGCGCCGGGTGATAAACAACGCATTCATCATCCAGTCCATTATTGCCGGTTGCGATACGCTGATGATTGATCCGGTTCTCAACCCTCCCCGGAGCTTCATCGAATTCAAGTTGGCCAACGAGGCGCTTATGGGACGCGATGAAATGTGCATGAATTACATTACGCATCTTCGCTGATCGCAGAAACGCGATAGTTTTGGCCGAACTGAAGCAATTTTTTCCCTTGTGGGTCCACCCAGATGTCTCAGACGGTCAAAGTATCCTTTCGCGGCCCGGGGAGGGACGGCGCCAAACGGAGCATTGACGTCCCGGCCGGCACTCCGATTCTGGACGCCGCCCTGCGGGCCGGGGTCGATATAGAGTCCACCTGCGGCCGGCGCGGCAAATGCCGGAGTTGCCGGGTGAAGGTCCTGAGCGGCGACATCCCGCCGGCGACGCTCCAGGATACGATCCAGCTCGGACATGACGCGGTGCATGAGCGCTTCCGGCTGTCCTGCCAAACGAACGCGATCGCCGACTGCGCGATCCTGCCGGCCCCGCCCAAAACGGAAGCGGGCCACCAGATCCTTTTGGCCGGGGAAAGCGACGCGCTGACGGGCGGGCTGCTCGATTCCGGCGTCGCCAAACATCTGGTGCGGGCCGAAGCCCCGATGGATGAAAACCACCAGACTTCCGATCTGGAGGAACTCGTCGCCGGGATCGACGGCGGAGATAATCTGACGCCATCGCTGGATGTGCTGCGCGCCGTGCCGGAGGTTCTGCGCAAGGGTAAGGACGGGACCACGCTGACGACTTTCCTCGGCCGGATCGTCGATATCGAAGCCGGCGACACCCGGGACCGAATGTATGGCATGGCCTTCGACATCGGCACCACCAGCATCGTTGGAAGCCTGGTCGATCTCGGCAGCGGCGAACAACTGACCGCGGTTGGCGGGATCAACCCCCAGGCCACCTATGGCGGCGATCTCATGTCGCGTATTTCCTTCGCCCAGTTCGACGCCAGAAAACTGGCGACCCTGCGCGGCCGGGTCCTCAACGCGATCAATGATTTTATCGCCGAGGCCTGTGACAAGGCCGGCGTATCGCCGGACCATGTCTACAAGATCGTCATCGTCGGAAATACCTGCATGCACCATATCTTTCTCGGCATCGACACCAGCTATGTGGGGCTTGCGCCCTATGCCCCTGTGGTGCGCGAGGCGATTGTCGTTCCCGCCCGGGACGTACCGTTGAAACGGGCCTCCAGGGCCCATGTGTGCCTGCTTCCGATCATCGCCGGTTTTGTCGGCGCGGACACCATTGCGGCGGTCCTGGCGACCCGGATTTACGAAAGCGAAGAGACCCGCGTGATGGTCGATATCGGGACCAATGGCGAAGTGGTGATGGGCGGCAGGGACCGGCTCATGGCGTGTTCCGCCCCGGCGGGCCCGGCTTTGGAAGGGGGGCAGATAGAGCACGGCATGCGCGCGGCGATCGGCGCCGTTGAAGGCGTGACGATTGACGGCGATGTCGAATGCAAGGTCGTTGGAGACGCTCGCGCCGTCGGAATCTGCGGGTCCGGATTGATAGATGCCGCCGCCAAGATGCTGGATGCCGGATTAATGAACCCGGCTGGCCGCCTCCGGCACGAGGATATGGAGGAACTGCCCGAAGCCATTCGCAAGCGATTTGTCAAAGGGTCCGGCTGGCGCGGCTTCTGTATCGTGCCGGCGGCGGAGGCGGGAGGCGGCCATGACATTGTTCTCACCCAGATGGACATCCGGCAGCTGCAATTGGCGAAGGGCGCCATTTATTCCGGGGTGCTGATGTTGCAGAATATCATGAAGGTCGCGGACGGCGACATCGCCGAACTCATGCTGGCGGGCGCTTTCGGAAATTACGTCAGCACGCGGAGCGCCGTTCGCATCAGACTGCTGCCGCCCCTGCCCCTCGACAAGATTACCTATGTCGGCAATGCCGCCCACCTCGGCGCTGAATTGGCGCTTTTGTCCGAGACCGAGCGCAACCGCGCTTGCGACATCGCGGGACGAATCGAGCATGTCGCCCTGGCGACCCGGCAGGAATTTCAGGATCTGTTTGTCGATGCCTGTAATTTCAGCGAACCCGATTCCGTCTAATTCCGGCGAAACCGGGCACTTTGATTTTCTCGCGAGCGGGTGGCCGGGAATATTTGAAGAAACGCCCTATACCAAGCGTCATTGATACTGACTCATAGCCGATGCTTCGAGACGCGCCCTTACGGGCGCTCCTCAGCATGAGGTATGTATTCCGTTTTTCTGTCACAAACCTCATCCTGAGGAGGCGCGTCAGCGCCGTCTCGAAGCCTCATCCTGAGGAGGCGCGTCAGCGCCGTCTCGAAGGATGTGCGGATCGGTCAATGCTAACGACCCCTCGTATTACTGGAGCGGGGTCACCATGAATGGATCATGCTCCACGGGCCGGGCCTGGAGAGTTCCGGGGCATTTATTGTGAAGCCGGTGTCGCCTCGAGGAACAGCGAGACCGCCGCCCGGATCAGCTTACGGTCAATCGCTCTGCTGATTGATTTTCCCGGCGGGCCGCTTAACGGTGCAACAGTTCCAAAGAGGGCGTCGAATCGCTGGATTCCGGTCGCCAGGTTCAGAAACAGCCGCGCGGCTTGTTGCGGGTCACCGCATTCCAGAATCCTGCGGTTGTTCAGGTCCTCAAAATAGGCGGCAATTTTCGTCACGGACCGGCCGACGATTTCTTCGGCGAGCAATACGGCCAGTTCGGGAAAACGTTTTTGCTCGGAAATGACCACCTGCTGCAACTGAACGGCGACCGTCCAGGTGCACAGCTCGCAAAAGCGCGCAGCGAAACGCTCCAGTTCGTCCGCGGGTTTACCCTCTGCATCGAGATCCGGCAGTTTGGAAAAAAACAACTCAATGCTTTTCTCCACCACGGTTCGAAAGAGTTCTTCCTTGTTGGAGAAATGGTTGTAGAGGGTTCGCTTGGTCGTTCCCGCATGCGCAGCCACTTCGTCCATGCTGGTCCCGTCGAATCCACGTTCAAGGAATACCTTCTTCGCCGCCATGACAATGGCCTCCGGTTTCGAAAGCTTTGGGAGATCGCGCATTCGTTAGACCTTTTCGATCCCCTTCGTGGTACACCTTCATTCATTCTAGCTGGAAGCACGCCTCGCGCGATCTTTTGACGGGGCGAATAAAATACACTATACCGTATAGTATACTGTTGGGAACAGGGATTGAATAATGATACGGCCCGACCGCAATGATGAAACGCCCGACAAAAAAATATTCCCTGGCCACACGTTAGAAAGTCTCGAAATGCGTCAACCCGATGATACGTCCCCGAATGATTACAGAGTTTTTTTTCGGGCGTGGCTCTCCAAACCGTTACGCACCGGCGCGAGCGTTCCCAGTTCCCGCGCTCTTTCCGAAGCGATGGCCGCCGCGGCAGCGCCGGCGCCTTCGGCAAAGATTGTGGAGCTCGGCCCGGGAACAGGCACGGTAACGCAGGCGCTGCTGGACGCCGGCGTCAGAGAAGAAAATCTCACGCTGATCGAATTGAACGACGAATTTCGCGACCTGCTGAAGAAGCGGTTTCCGCGCGCGGAAATCCTCGCCGAGGATGCCTTCTCGGCGATAACGCGGCTCATGCAAACCAAAGAGCGCGATGTTTCCGCCGTGGTCTCCAGTCTTCCGCTCACCCTCTATCCGAAAGAAAAGCGGATTAGACTGCGTGATGAGGCGTTGCGATTGACCGGCCCTAACGGCCGGCTCGTGCAATTCACGTATAGCCCGATTTCACCCATGCCGCATGACCCGGCCGTCATTGCCCATTGCTCGCGGCGAATTTGGACCAACCTGCCGCCGGCCGCTGTCTGGTGCTATCGGGCGCGTCTCGACACGCCATAACAACTCGCGGCGTGAATTATATCCTTGTGTCGCTCGCGCCGGTGTTCGCGCGGTTCGCCGCCTATCTGGTCGTGCCGGGAGGCTTTGACGAATTATCGTCGCTGCCGACGCCGGAAGTGGAGTTACTGCTTGCGCCAAGTCCGGATTTTATTTTCGAGCCGGTTTTGGCGTCTGCCAGCGGGTCGTCCGAGCGGCGCGATTTCCCCTCGAAATAGGATCCCTGTTCGATCGCCAGAGACTGGTGAAAAATGTCACCCTCCACATGCGAGGTCGATTGCAGTGTCACGCGCTGTCCGCGAACCGTTCCCACGACCCGGCCACGCACGATAACGTCATCCGCGACGACTCCGCCTTCAATCAGAGCCTTGTCGCCGATCACAAGGGAGGCGCAGTGAATGTCGCCCTTGATCTCTCCCTCGACCTGTACCTCACCTTTCGAAACTACATTACCCTCGACTGAAAGGTCTTCTCCAATGACTGATGGGGCCATTTGGCTTGATCCTTTGAGTGGCGTGGAAAATCTTGCAGGGGAGAGCGAAGGCGAAGCAGGCGAATCAACCTTTGCGACGGGTTCCGGGGTGGAGGCCTCAACCGTCTTCGGTTTTTCCAAGGTTCGGTTTGGTTTCCTGGTGAACATTGAGTAATTCCTTCAACCTGCGCCATGCCATTCAGCTATTGCCTCGGACGGCGCCGTATCGGCAGATACAACTCAAACGGCAAATAGCTGAAAGCCTGCGGCCAAGCTGCGATAAACAATCAGGCCTGATACTCCGAATTTCCCCCATCGGCATTCCTGCCGGTGGCCGAAAGGATACTGTGTCGGCTGGGCAATGTCATGGAGATTCTGAGGTGGGTTTTCCTGGTTAAGCCGCTGGCCGGCCGAGGGAAATGGCCGGTCTGTCACCGGCTAAGCGATTGAACGGCCTCCAAAACTCTTTCCGCATGACCCGGCACTCTGACTTTTCGCCATATGCGGGCGATTGTTCCGTCAGCGCCAATCAAAAAAGTCGAACGCTCCACGCCCATATATTGCCGGCCATACATGCTTTTGCTCACCCAGACCCCATAGGCCTGGGCCGCGATTTTCTCTGTGTCAGCCGCGAGTTGGAGCTTTAAGTTATGTTTGGCCTTGAACTTTTCATGGCTCGCGGCCGTATCCGGTGAAACGCCGATGATTTTGACGTCCAGGCTGGAAAAACTGTCGATCAGTTGCGTAAATTCAACGGCTTGCCTGGTGCAGCCGCTTGTGTCGTCTCTCGGATAGAAATAGACAACTACCGGCTTGCCTTTCAGGTCGCCGAGACGGATGATCTCCCCTCTGTCGTTCTCAAACTCAAAATCGGGTGCAGCAACTCCTTCGTGGATCTTGTCGCTTGCCATATGAAATTCGCCTTCCTTTTGTCGATATTTATCTATACGCGGGACGTGATCCCAAGCGTGCAATCGCCTTGGTTTATTAAACTCCTATTGTAAGCGGGAAACAGGCGTAAGGCTCGCGTTCGCACTGCGTCGACCAGCAAATAGAGACGGCGGGCAGACGGCATTTCTGGAATATTACTTTTGGTCGGGATCAGTTTGTGAATGTTTGAGTTTTCGGGGGCTGTTGGGCGCGGGGCGGTAACCGGCGCCCCTGGCGCGGGCCGAGCCCCCCTCCAGGTTTGACGGGAATATGGCGCGAGACCTTCTCAAACTGGCAAAACGTGGACGGGCACTGGTCGAGTTGCCGGCGCTAAAAGGCCGTCAGCTCATGCGCCAGATACCCGAGCCCGTACAGGTCGGGCTCGGCAAGCTGTCGCGGCGTTCGCTTTTGCTCACTCTGGAAATTTTTGCGGGCCTGTTCGTCGTCGGATCGGTGATGCTCGCGCTTGCCTATGGCCGCCTCAACAAGGGGCCGCTGTCGCTTTCGGGCCTGGTGCCGATCCTGGAAGACGCAATCAATGGCGAACTGGCGGATGCCGGACTCAGGATCAGGATCGACGACGCGATTCTGAAAAGAGCAAAAGATGGGCCGGGAGTTAATTTCCGGTTGCAGAATATCCGCCTTATCGACAAACAGGACGCGGTTGTCGCCCAGGCGCCACAGGCGGCGATCGGTCTGAGCGGACGGGCTCTGCTTTCGGGGCGGATCGCGCCGGGAAGCGTTGATTTTATCGGGCCGCGGCTGCTTCTGTTTCAAAGCGAGAAGGGTGGGCTGTCGCTGTCATTCTCACGCGGTGATGCCGTCAAACCGCCCGGTGAAACCTTGCGTGGCGGTGCCGGTGAACAGCAGAATCCCGCCCCGGGCATGGCGATCATTACGTCTTCCAAAAGTATTGATCTGGCGCCCACGATCGTCGCGGCCTTCGACCAGGCGCGCAAAAGAAAAACGGCGAGCGCATATCTCAGCCGGTTCGGCGTGCGCGATGCGGTTGTTATTTTCGATCAGCTCGGCAAGCAGAGTCTCTGGCAGGTTCCGGATTTTTCCATCGATCTGGAGCACAAGCAGAAAACCAGCATCATTCTCGGTGGAGGCAACATCTCATCGACCAACGGTCCGTGGAAGTTCAATTTCCGCACCGAGCAATCCACCAAACGCAACAGGTTCACTTTCACCGCGCTTATCAAAGATCTGGTTCCCTCCGGTCTGGCCGCCAATTTCCCCGAATTTCGCGCACTGGAAGCGGTTGATATGCCGCTTTCGGCGGAAACCAGCATCCATTTGTCTACTGGCGGTGATTTGCTGGGCGCCGATGCACGGGTCAATCTGGGGGCAGGAAAAATCACCGTTCCCTGGGATAGCAAGCGGCCAATGGAGATCGACTCGGCGGACCTGCAAGTGCGCTATGAAGCCAATAATGACCGCATCGATATTCTCCCCTCGAGAGTGGCATGGGGAAAAAGCTACGCCGTCATCTCGGGCGCGTTCAGCCGGGCTGCGGATCAGGATGGCGCAGAGGTCTGGGCGTTCGACCTGAAAGCCGACGATGCGGTTCTGGCCGCCGAGCAGTTTGGATTGCCGCCGACACGCGTTCAGAACTGGTCGGCCAAGGGGACCATAGACAAGAAAGCCGGGCGGCTCGTGCTTGAGCGGTTCATTATTCAACTCAAGGACGCATCGATTGAGTTTAGCGGCACGGTGACCGATGCGCCGGGCTCGCCCGAGATCAAACTTGCCGGCAGGTTAAGCTCCATGCCGCTGGAGTCGCTCATACAGCTTTGGCCCAAATTTCTCGCCAGTGGCGCGCGCGAATGGGTTGGGGAGCGGGTCAGCGCGGGCCATATTTCCGGCGGCACGTTCCAGGTCGATGCAAAGGCCGGCCAATTGGCCGAACTGGCGGGGGGCGGGGATATCGCCGATTCCGCCGCGACCGTGGAACTCCGCGCCACGGGGCTCGAGATTCAGTATATCCTCGGCATGCCGCCACTTCAGACCGGTGATGCGATCTTGCGGATCAATGGCCGGCGCATGTCGTTTGATGCCCCCGACGGGTGGGTATTGCTGCCAAGCGGCAAACGGATGATGATGAGCGCGGGGCGCCTCACCGTCGATGACTTGCGGCCTGACCCGGAGATTGCCCGGGTTGAGTTTAATACCAAGGGCTCGGCCGAGGCTCTTCTGGAACTTCTGGATCACGAGCCGCTTGGATATACGCGCGAAGCGGGCATTAAACCCGCGGATATCAGCGGCAAGACCACAGGAAAATTCAAGCTCGAATTGCCGATGATCAACTCTCTGGAGTTCAGCCAGGTCAAGCTGAACGGCCGCGTCAATCTGGAAGAGGCTTTTTCTGACGGTGCGTTTGGCGGCGCCAGGGTGGCGGAAGGTGAAATCACATTCAACGTCACCGAAAAGGCGCTGGCGGCGGATGGTGATCTCCTCGTCAACGGCGTGCCGGCGGTGGTGAACTGGCAGCGAATTTTCGATGCACCGCTCGATAAACAGCCGGGGCTGCGGCTGAGCGCGGTTCTCGATGAAGCGGCAAGAGAAAAACTGGGCCTGAAGCTTAACTACATGCTGCGCGGTCCTGTGCCGACTGTCGTGTCCATCGATCAGCTGCCATCGGAGGGGAAGCCCAAAAAGATACATGTTCAGGCGGATCTCGGCAGCGCGGAGCTCATTCTCGCCAATGTGGGATGGCGTAAGCCGAGAGGGCGTGCGGCGGTGCTCGGGTTCGACGTCGGTCAGGGTGTCGAGGGAAATACGGAACTTCAGAATTTCCGGATAGTCGGCGATGACATCGCCATCGACGGCTGGATATCGCTGGGTGACGATCAGTGGCCCAATGCTTTCTATTTTCCCGATTTCTCGTTCAATGTGATTACCGATCTGGAAGTATCCGGCAAATTGCGCGCGGACGATGTCTGGGAGGTGCAGGCCAAGGGCCCGGCCTATGACGGGCGGCAATTTTTCCGCTCGCTGTTCTCCTCGGGCCAGCTTTCGGATGATCTGAGTTCGGAATCGGAAAACAAGGCCGGCCTCGAACTGACCGCGCGTATCGGCGTCATAGTCGGGTTTTTTGATACCACCGTGAAGGACGTGACCATTGATCTGGTGAAACAGGCCGGCGGGCGTCTGGTGGCTCTGGATGCGAAGGGGCGTCTGAACGGCGCGGGGAATATTGCCGTGAAGCTTGTGGACGGCGGCCAGAACGAGCGCGTCGTGCTGGCGGAAAGCGAAGATGCCGGTTCGGCATTCAGGCTTATCGGGTTTTATCCGCGCATGGAGGGCGGCGAGGCCTCGCTGAAGGTAACGCTGGATGCACTGGGACTTGCCGACAAGACCGGAACCCTGTGGGCGAAGAACTTCACCATTCTGGGAGACCGGGTCATATCGGAAGTGATCTCTAACGCATCCGACGATCCGAGCATCACCTTTGGCCGGCAGGACGGGCGCGGGCGAGTTGCGCGGCGCCAGCGCATAGCATTCAATCAGCTGGAAGTCCGGTTTTCAGCCGGAGGCGGGCAGTTCGTGCTGCATGACGCCTATGTTAACGGGCCGCAACTGGGCGCCACCCTGCGCGGCAAGGTCGATATCAAGAACAATATTGTCGATCTGGGCGGGACATTTATTCCCCTCTACGGATTAAACTCGGCGCTGGGTTCCATCCCGTTGATCGGCAATCTCCTGGTTGGCCGCCGCGGCGAGGGTATTGTGGGGATCACCTTTGCGGTCAAGGGACCGGCCGCGGACCCGCGCGTGCTGGTCAATCCGGTTTCGATGGTGGCGCCGGGTATCTTCCGGCACATCTTCGAGTTTACCGGCCGGACACCGAATACTTTTCCGCAAAACCCCCGGCAGCCGGTGACGCCCGAGCGGTCGGTAAGCCCGTTCGATCCCGACCGCTTCGGCTCGGCGAACTAGAAATACGACTGGTGCCGGCTATCCGGGCCGGACAATGACATGACGTTTTTTGCCGAGGGACAGCTTCAGGGCTCCGTTCTCTGAAAAGTCCGCCGCACTGATGCTATAGCGGGGATCGGAAATACGCACGCCGTTGATTGAAATGGCGTTGTTGGCGATTGCGCGCCTGGCTTCGCCATTGCTCGCTGCAAGACCTGCTTCGACCAAAAGCGTCAGGATACCGATGCCCTCCTTCGCCACCAATGTGGGCAGTCCCTCCGCCATCGCCCCCTGCTCGAAGGTCTCGCGCGCCGTTTTCTCCGCCTCTTCGGCGGCCGCTGTTCCATGCGCGAGCGCGGTCGCCTGCGTCGCCAGGATTTTTTTCGCGTCGTTGAGCTCCGCGCCTTGGAGTTTCTCGAGCCGGGCGATCTCCTCCATGGGCAACTCCGTGAACAGCCGCAGGAACCGCCCGACATCGGCATCTTCGGTATTGCGCCAATACTGCCAGTAGTCATAGGGCTTGAGCATGTCGGCGTTGAGCCAGACCGCGCCGGCGGCCGTCTTGCCCATCTTGGCGCCCGATGACGTGGTGAGAAGCGCGGTGGTCAATCCATAGAGTTCCGCGCCCTCGACACGGCGGCCCAGTTCCATGCCGTTGACAATATTGCCCCATTGGTCCGAGCCGCCCATCTGCAGGGTGCATTTGTACCGGCGATAGAGCTCCAGGAAATCATAGGCCTGGAGAATCATATAATTGAACTCCAGGAAGGTGAGGGGCTGCTCGCGGGTCAGCCGCTGTTTCACCGAATCAAAGCTGAGCATGCGGTTGATGGTGAAATGACGGCCGTAGTGGCGCAGGAAATCGATATAGTTGAGGTCCTCGAGCCAGTCGGCATTGTTGACCATCATGGCGTCGGTCGGCCCGTCGCCAAACTTCAGGAAGCGGGAAAAGACGTCACGGATGCCGGCCATGTTGGCGGCGATGTCGTCCTCGCTCAGCAGTTTGCGGGATTCATCCTTGCCCGAAGGATCGCCGACCTTGGTTGTGCCGCCGCCCATGAGCACAATCGGCTTGTGCCCGCTCTGCTGGAGCTTGCGCAGCATCATGATGCCCAGCAGGCTTCCGGCATGGAGGCTGGGCGCGGTACAGTCGAAGCCGATATAGGCGCAAATCGGCCCTTTGAGCGCCGCCGCATCGAGGGCTGCTTCGTCGGTGCATTGATGAAGGTAGCCCCGTTCGGAGAGCACTTTAAGAAATTCGGATTTAAATGCGGTCATGGGCGATTAATCAGGGCAAGTTCCGCCGGGGGCTGAACGAATGTCTCAAGTCTGTTGCGCGATGTATCAGGTTTGAGCGGAAATTGCACACTCCGGTGTGGGGGAGAATATGGCAAGGGTGTATCGCGCGATAGGACTGATGAGCGGTACGTCGATGGATGGCGTCGATGTAACGGCGATCGAGAGCGATGGTGAAACGGTTTTGCGCCGGGGATCGGGGATGCTCCAACCCTATAGCGATGAAATCCGCGCATCGATCGGCCGCGCTGTCGAAGCGGCCAGCCGCCTGACCGACAGGCGGGCGCGGCCCAAACCGGTTGCGGAAGCCGAAGCCGCCGTTACCCGGGCCCATATCGATGCCGTACAGGCTTATCTCACCGCGCATGAGCTTCGGGCGCCGGATATCGACGTTATGGGTTTCCACGGCCAGACGCTGCTGCACCGACCCCATGAGGCGCTGACCATCCAGATTGGCGACGGCGCGAAACTGGCCCGGGGCACGGGGCTGGACGTGGTCCATGATCTGCGCGCCAGCGATATGGCGCATGGAGGGCAGGGCGCGCCGCTGGTGCCCGTCTATCATCGTGCGCTGGTGCGCGCGGCCGGGCTGAAATTGCCCGTCGCGGTGGTCAATATCGGCGGCGTGGCCAATGTGACCTGGATTGGGGCGGATAGTGAAATGCTGGCCTTCGACACCGGTCCGGGCAATGCGATGCTGGATGACTGGATCGCCGCGCGGACCCATCGGCGGATGGACGAAAATGGCGCTATCGCGCGGCAGGGGCAGGTCGATGCCAAGGCGTTGCAAACGCTTTTAAGCTCGCCTTACTTTGGAATAAAGCCGCCTAAATCTCTGGACAGAAATGATTTCTCTCTTTCTGAGATTTCAGAATTGAGCACGGAAGATGGCGCCGCGACGCTCACGGCGTTTACCGCTCACGCGCTTGCCCGCTCGCTCGCGCACATGCCTGAGCGCCCTGCTGAATGGATCATCTGCGGGGGCGGCGCGCGCAACCCGGCCTTGATGGCGGCCGTGCGGAGCCAGGTGAGCGCGCCGGTGCGCGTGGCCGATGATCTGGGCTGGTCGGGGGCTTTCATGGAAGCGGAAGCCTTCGCGTTTCTTGCGATCCGTTCCCTGCGCGGGTTGCCGCTTACCTATCCCGGCACGACGGGCGTTGCCGAACCGGTAACGGGCGGCGTCTTGTCTACCGCTTAAGCTGCGGATTCTTCGTCGTTATTGTTCAGCCGGGAGTCCAGATAGGCGTCGATCTGCTCCATCAGAACATCCACGTGATTTTCAAAGAAATGATTGGCCTTGGGGACAACCTGATGGTCGATGATGACGCCTTTTTGAGTTTTCAGCCGTTCCACCAGACCGATGACGTCCTCGGTCGAAACCACGCGGTCCTCGCCGCCGTTGATCATGAGGCCGGATGAGGGGCAGGGGGCCAGAAAACTGAAATCATAAAGATTGGCGGGAGGTGCGACCGAAATGAACCCCGCGATCTCTGGGCGGCGCATCAGCAGCTGCATCGAAATCCACGCGCCGAAGGATACGCCGGCAATCCAGCAGAATCTCGATTCCGGATTATAGCCCTGCATCCAGTCGAGCGCGCTCGCCGCGTCCGACAACTCTCCCGCGCCATTGTCGAAAAGCCCCTGGCTGCGGCCGACGCCGCGAAAATTGAACCGCAGCACCGAGAATTTGCGGCGCACGAAGGTGTAGTACAGCTGATAGACGATCTGATTGTTCATCGTCCCGCCGAACTGCGGGTGAGGATGCAGGATTATGGCCACCGGCGCGTCCGGTTCCGGCACGTGATGGTAGCGCGCCTCGATGCGTCCCGCTGGACCGCTGAAAATGACTTCTGGCATGAAACCCCGATGACCTGAACGCCTGATGGCCAACTCCGTTTTGCGGGCTGGCGCGGGCGTTGCGCGACACGAATTATCGATTGTTGTCTGCTGTTCCTTTGATCCGGAGAATACTTGACTCCAGCACTCAGGATTTTTATACACCTAGACTAGAATTAGAATTGTTCAAAATCAGAGATTCACCGCTGCCAATCCCTGCAAGCGACGGCGCTTCATAGCACAGCCATGGGGGGCCGACGCAAGTGGTCAGAGCGAAACTGTGACAGTGTTGAATTTGGGTAAGTCATGCAACTGAGTTCCAAAGGACGCTATGCGGTTATGGCGATGGCCGATCTGGCCAGGAATTCGCAGGGTGAAGTTGTGTCCCTCGCAGCGATTTCCGCGCGTCAGCAACTCTCTCTGAGCTATCTCGAGCAACTGTTCTCCAAGTTGCGGCGTGCGGGTCTGGTCGAGAGTGCACGCGGTCCCGGCGGCGGATACCGCCTGGCGTCGGATGTCGGGGACATCACCATTTCGCACATCATGACGGCCGTCGAGGAACCGGTGAGAATGACGCGGTGTCATCTGGAGGATAACGGCGGATGCGTCGGCGACGCCCGTTGTCTCACCCACGATTTGTGGCGCGCATTGGGAAACCACATCGTCGAATTCCTGGGAAATACCACACTTGGCGATGTGATCGATAATGCCGGAGCGAAGAAAAATGCCCGGGACGCCGCTGCAAGATCGCTCTCGGACGGGGAGGCGCCGCGTAAAGCGGCTGCGGGCCCATGAGAACGCGTATTTATCTCGACTATAATGCGACCGCGCCGGCGCGCGCTGAATCCCGTAAAGCCGTGGCGCAAGCGCTTGAGCTGCACGGCAACCCGTCATCGGTGCATGAGGAGGGCCGCCGGGTCCGCGCGCTGGTTGAAACCTCGCGCGGCAAGGTCGCGTCCCTTGTGGGCGCCGATCCCAAGAACGTCATTTTCACGAGCGGGGGAACGGAGGCCAACGTAACGGCCCTTTCACCTTTGAATGTGAACCCCGACGCTCCTGGCGGCGTGGTGTGCTTCATGTCTGAAATCGAGCATCCCTCCGTTCTGGCGTCGGGCCGGTTCGCACCTGATGCGGTCCGCCTCGTCGGCGCCACAAGCGACGGGATCATCGATGTCGCGGCGCTGGAACGTGAAATCGACGCACATGACGGGCCCTTCATGGTCTCGGTCATGGCCGCGAACAACGAGACCGGCGCGCTTCAACCCGTGGCCCGCATTGCTGGGATCGTTCGCGCCCATGGCGGCATCCTTCATTGCGATGGCGTTCAGGCCGCTGGAAAGGTGCCGCTCGATATTGCCGGACTCGGCGCGCATATGCTTTCGCTTTCGGCGCACAAGATCGGCGGCCCCCATGGCGCCGGAGCGCTGGTCCTGGGCGAGGGCATGGCGCGCCTGCCATCGCCGTTGCTGGTGGGCGGCGGACAGGAATTGCGCGCACGCTCGGGCACCGAAAACATTACCGGAATTGCCGGCTTCGGCGCGGCGGCGGAGAGCGCCGCGCGCGGACTGGAGAATATGGCCGAACTGGCGGCTCTGCGCGACCGGCTTGAAGCGGACATCGCGGCGCGTGCGCCGGACGCCGTTTTCTTTCCAAAAGGCGCGCCGAGGCTGCCCAACACGGCGAACTTCGCCGTGCCCGGCATGAAGGCGGAAACGATTGTCATTGCGCTGGATCTGGCGGGGATCGCCGTGAGTGCGGGGGCGTCCTGCTCCTCGGGCAAGGTCGAGCAGTCCCATGTACTCGTCGCCATGGGCGCTCCTGAGGATGTGGCGCGCGGCGCCATCCGGGTCAGCCTCGGATGGGACACAGGCGAAGAGGAAATCGACGCATTTATCGAGGCATGGAGCGACATTTACGGGAAATTCGAGACGCAGCGCGCCGCCGCTTGAGCCGCGCGGGAGATATCCGGGCGACACAGGTCCCGGCCAGAGAATAAGAGCCACTGGAGAAAGACGAAGAAATGGCAGCAGTTCAGGAAACCGTCGAACACGTCAAGGAGATGGAGGCCGACAAATACAAATACGGCTTCGAGACGGACATCGAGACGGTCAAGGCGCCCAAGGGGCTGAATGAGGACATCGTCCGCTTCATCTCTAAGAAGAAGGACGAGCCTGCGTGGATGCTTGAATGGCGGCTCGATGCCTTTCAGCGCTGGCTGACAATGGACGAGCCGAAATGGTCGCGGGTGCATTACCCGAAGATCGACTTTCAGGATCTCTATTACTATGCCGCGCCCAAAAGTGCCGAAGGCCCCAAAAGCCTCGATGAGGTCGATCCTGAACTTCTGGAGACCTACAAGAAGCTCGGCATTCCCCTGAAGGAACAGGAAATTCTCGCCGGCGTGCGCAAAATGGATGAGCCGAGCCAGCTCGATGAAGCGGCGGGCGGCGAGTATGGCTCCGGCCGGGTGGCCATCGACGCGGTGTTCGATTCCGTTTCCGTGGTCACCACCTTCAAGAAGGAACTCGCCAAGGCGGGCGTCATCTTCTGCCCCATGTCCGAGGCGGTGCGCGAGTACCCCGAGCTGGTGCAGAAATATCTGGGTTCCGTGGTGCCGGTGTCGGACAATTTCTACGCGACGCTCAATTCGGCCGTGTTCTCGGACGGCAGTTTTGTCTATATCCCCGAAGGGGTGCGCTGCCCGATGGAGCTGTCCACTTACTTCCGTATCAACGAGAAGCAGACGGGTCAGTTCGAGCGCACGCTGATCATCGCCGACAAGGGCTCCTATGTGAGCTATCTGGAGGGCTGCACCGCGCCGATGCGCGATGAGAACCAGCTGCACGCGGCCGTCGTTGAACTGATCGCGCTGGACGATGCCGAGATCAAATACTCCACCGTCCAGAACTGGTATCCGGGCGACAAGAACGGTGTCGGCGGGGTTTATAATTTCGTCACCAAGCGCGGCGACTGCCGGGGCAAAAATTCAAAGATTTCCTGGACCCAGGTCGAGACCGGTTCGGCTATCACCTGGAAATATCCAAGCTGCATCCTGCGCGGCGACAATTCGGTGGGAGAATTTTATTCCATCGCCATTTCCAACGGTTATCAGCAGGTGGATTCAGGCACCAAGATGATTCATCTGGGCAAGAACACAACCAGCCGGATCATCTCCAAGGGCATCGCCGCGGGACATAGCGACAACACCTATCGCGGGCTTGTTTCGGCGCACCGCAAGGCCACCGGAGCGCGCAACTTCACCGCCTGCGACTCGCTGCTCATCGGCAGCCAGTGCGGCGCCCACACGATCCCCTATATCGAGGCGAAAAATTCATCCGCCACATTCGAGCATGAGGCGACGACCTCGAAGATTTCCGAAGATCAGCTGTTTTACTGCCAGGCGCGCGGCATGAATGAAGAAGAGGCGGTGGCGCTGATCGTCAACGGTTTCGTGCGCGAGGTCATCCAGAAACTGCCGATGGAGTTCATGGCCGAGACCCAGCGTCTGATCGGCATATCCTTGGAGGGAAGCGTTGGATAAGCCGGGGAGTTTGCGCACGAGAATGCGGGTTCAGATCGTTGGCGCGGTGTTTTTCGCAATCATCACCATTGGCGAGGCATCGGGCCTCCTGAAACCCTCTTTCGCCATACCGATGGGATGGACGATTTACGCTTTTGCCGGCGCGGTCATGGCCTTCCTGGCCTGGCGGACCTGGCGGAAGATGAAAGCGGAAACGGAGACGAATTTGAATTCGAATACATAACCCGTCACCCCGGCGAAAACCGGGGTCCAGGGGCGGCGAACGTAGTTGTTGAAGGTATGAACTGGATTCCGGCTTTCGCCGGAATGACAAACAGGAAGCGGAATTACCAACTCGAAACGGACCGAAAAGAGCAATGCTGGAAATCAAGAACCTTCACGTGAAGATCGCCGATGAGGACACCGAAATCCTCAAGGGCATCGACCTCACCCTTCCCAAAGGCGAGGTGCACGCCATCATGGGGCCGAACGGCTCGGGCAAATCGACGCTCGCCTATGTGCTGGCGGGCAAGCCCGACTATGAAATTACCGGCGGGACGATCACCTGGAACGGAGAAGACATTACCGGAATGAGCCCGGACGAACGGGCTGCCAGGGGCATCTTCCTGGCGTTCCAGTATCCGATTGAAATCCCCGGTGTCGCGACGATGACTTTCCTGCGCACCTCGCTCAACGCGGTTCGCAAGGCGCGCGGAGAGGAGCAGTTATCGACCCCGGAATTCATGCGCGTAGTCCGGGAAAAGGCCGATGAATTAAAGGTTTCCAGCGACAAGTTGAAACGGCCTCTCAATGTGGGTTTCTCCGGCGGTGAGAAGAAGCGGCAGGAGATTTTGCAGATGTCCCTGCTTGAGCCGACCTTGTGCGTGCTGGATGAAACCGATTCCGGTCTCGATATCGATGCGCTGAAGATCGTTGCCGACGGCGTGAACGCCCTGCGTGGGCCGGAGCGCGCCATGCTGGTCATCACCCATTATCAGCGGCTGCTGAATTACATCGTGCCCGACAAGGTGCATGTGCTGTCGAACGGCAAAATAGTACGCACGGGCGGCAAGGAGCTTGCCCTGGAACTTGAGAAATCCGGTTACGCCGAGTTCGGCGAAGCGGCGGCTTGAAGGAGTGGCGTGGTCACATGTCCGTTGAGGTTCTGAAGACAAAGGCGGAGCAGGGTCTCGCCGACCAGTTCACGGCTGCCAGGTCCGGCCTGCCGGGCGCGGGCAATGCGTGGGCCGAAGGGCTGCGTGATGCCGCATGGGAGACTTACAGATCCGCCGGTCTGCCGCACCGCCGTATCGAGGAATGGAAATACACCGATCTGCGCGCGCTGCTGCGCGATGCTTACCCGCCGGCGCCGGCGCTGACCGAGGCGCTGACGCGCGATGATATATCGGCCGCGCTCGGCCCGGCATTGGCGGCGCTCGACTGCCACCGGCTGGTCGTCGTCAATGGCCAGTTGCGGCTTGAGCTTTCCGATGCGGGCGGGCTTGAGGGCAAGGGCGAGCTTCTCTCTCTCGGCGATGCTCTCGGCGATCCTTCCGACTGGCTGAAACAGACGCTGGCGCAGGCGAACCCGCCCCGGAACGATACGGTTGTCGCGCTGAATACGGCCCTGATGACAGGCGGCGCCGCCTTGCGCATTGCGGATAACGTGAAGCTGAACAAGCCGGTTCACATTGTTCACATGCTCACCTCCAGGGAAGCCGCGAGCGTCACTACCCGCAATGTTGTTGTTGTCGGCGCCGGCGCCAAAGTGACCTTGCTGGAGAGCTATGTCTCTCACGGGACCGCGCCGGCGCAGCGCAACGCGGTGACGGAACTTGTCGCGGGCGACGGGTCGCGGGTGCATCACATCAAATTCCAGAATGAAAATCTGGAGACCGCGCATCTCACGAGCTGGATGACCCGGCTTGGCGCGGATGTGACTTACGATGCGTTTCAGTTTTCCCTTGGCGCGCGTCTTGCGCGCAACCAGATATTCGTGGCCTTCGCGGGCGAGGGGAGCCGCTCCCATGTGAGCGGGGCGGTCCTTGCGCGCGGGCGCCAGCACAATGACACGACCATGGTGATCGATCACGGCGTGCCGGCATGCGAGAGCCGGGAGTTCAACAAGCTCGTGCTCGATGGTTCGGCGCGCGGGATCGTCCAGTGCAAGGCCATTGTGCGAAAGGATGCGCAGAAAACCGACGGCCACCAGATGGCGCGGGCGCTGATGCTGTCGGAGGCGGCGGAGTTCGACTCAAAGCCGGAACTTGAGATTTTTGCCGACGATGTGGTATGCGGCCATGGCTCCACCTCGGGCCAGGTCGATGAGGAGCATCTGTTCTATCTGCGCGCGCGCGGCATTCCCGAGCCGCAGGCGAGGGCGCTTCTGATTGCCGCCTTCATCGGCGAGGCGATTGAAAAAGTTGAGAATGAGTCCATTCGCGAGGCCTTTCTGAATTTTACCGGAAGCTGGCTTGCGGGTGAGGGAGCGTGATTATGGCGGAAACCATGACCTCCGAACCCAAGAGGGCGGCAGGCAGCACCTCTTACGATGTGGAGCGCATCCGCGCCGATTTTCCGATTCTGTCGCGTGAGATACACGGCAAACCGCTCGTTTATCTCGACAATGGCGCCTCCGCGCAAAAGCCGAAGGCGGTGCTCGACGCCATTCAGAACGCCTATTCCCATGAATATTCGAACGTTCATCGCGGCCTGCATTATCTCTCCAACACCGCGACGGAGAACTACGAGAAAGCCCGCAGCACCGTGCGGCGGTTCATCAACGCGGCCTGCGACGAGGAAATCATTTTCACACGCAATGCGACCGAGGCCATCAATCTGGCCGCGCAGAGCTTTGGCGGCGCGGTGATCGGCGAGGGCGATGAGATTGTCCTCACCATCATGGAGCACCACTCCAATATCGTGCCCTGGCATTTTCACCGCGAGCACTCCGGCGCTGTTCTCAGATGGGCGCCGGTATCCGATGAGGGGGAGTTCCTGATCGAGGAATTCGAAAAGCTGCTCACACCCAGAACCAGAATGGTCGCCGTAACCCATATGTCCAATGTGCTGGGGACGGTCGTGCCGGTGAAAGAGGTTGTGAGGCTGGCCCATGACCGCGGTATTCCCGTTCTCGTCGATGGCGCGCAGGGAGCCGTTCATCTGCCCGTCGATGTGCAGGATCTCGATTGCGATTTTTATGTTTTTACCGGCCACAAGGTGTACGGCCCCACCGGCATCGGGGTGCTTTACGGGAAAAAGGAGCATTTGGAGGCCATGCCGCCCTATCAGGGGGGCGGTGAGATGATCGGCACGGTCACGACCGACAAGGTGACCTATGCCACGCCGCCGCACCGCTTCGAGGCGGGCACGCCCGCCATCGTTCAGGCCATCGGTCTTGGCGCCGCGCTCGATTACATGATGGGCGTCGGGCTGGAGCGCATCAAGGCCCATGAAGACGCCGTCCATGAATATGCAAAGCAGCGTCTGGGCGAGATAAATTCACTGCATATGATCGGCACCGCGCCGGGCAAGGGCAGTATTATTTCGTTCGAGATGGAAGGCGCGCATCCCCATGACATCTCGACCATTATCGACCGCTCCGGCATCGCGGTGCGCGCAGGCACCCATTGTGCCGAGCCGCTCCTGGCGCGGTATGGCGTTACATCAACCTGCCGTGCATCATTTGCAATGTACAACACCGCTGAAGAAGTGGACGCCCTGGCGGCGGCCCTCGTCAAGGCGCAAGACTTTTTTGTGTGAGAGATATGAGCGAAGAACCAAAGATTTCAGATTTTACCGATGACAAGGCGTCTCTGCCGGAGGCTTGCGCGGAAACGGTTTCGGCTGCCAGGGAGGCGCCGCCCGCGCCTGAAAGCGCACTGAGCGAGGAAGAAATCGAGCGGTTGACGAACGAGCTGGTCGCCGCGATCAAGACCATCTACGACCCCGAAATACCGGTCGACATCTACGAGCTGGGACTCATCTACAGGATCGATGTGGATGATGACCGCAATGTGGATGTCAAGATGACCCTGACCGCGCCGGGGTGTCCGGTGGCCGGTGAAATGCCGATCTGGGTGCAGAATGCGGTGATGAGCGTTCCGGGTGTCGCGCATGTCAATGTCGAGCTGGTGTTCGATCCTCCCTGGGATCCGAGCCGCATGTCGGAGGAAGCGCAAGTCGCGCTGAACATGTTTTAGGCGTGAAACAGCATCTTGACGCAAAGCGGTCGCGGGGCCATTTGGAGTCTCATGGGTAATATGTCGAACAAGCCAAAGATATTGTCGCTCTCCGATGCCGCCGCGGAACGCATCAAGCAGATCATCGCCGGTTCCGGCAGGCCGGTTGCCGGGGTGCGCGTGGGCGTAAAGAACGCGGGCTGCGTCGGTATGGAATACACCATGGAATTCGTCGAAAACGCCGATCCGGCCGATGACATGATCGAGGAGAAGGGCGCGAGGCTTTTCATCGATCCCAAGGCGATATTATTCCTTCTCGGGACAACGATGGACCATCGCGTCGACAAATTGTCTTCGGGTTTCGTATTCGATAATCCCAATCAGACCGACGCTTGCGGGTGCGGTGAATCGGTTGCAATTTCGCCGGCGAGCAAAGCCCAGCTTGAAGCGTTCGATAAACCCGTCCGCGTGTAACGGGCCGGTTTCGGCGGATCTTTGAGCGATGTCTGTCAGCGCGCAGGGCATTTGATGTGGCGCTGAAGAAAAAACGCAGATAGGCAGGCGATGCGGGCCCTGGCGCCATGGCCTTGCCGGTTCAGGCGGCGGTCGTCTTGACTTCGGGCTCCGGCAGGTCGGTTTCCGCTTTGACATTGTCGCGCCCGGCGTTTTTCGCCGCATAGAGGCAAACATCGGCGCGCTCAATGAATTCGGGGATGCTTTCACCGGGGTGATAGACCGAGACGCCGATCGACATGGTGATGCGGCCAAGGCTCTCCCCGGTAGATTTTTTCACCAGCTCTTTGTTCTTGACCAGGACACGGATCTGGTCCGCCACGATGACCGCGGCGGCAAGCTTCGTTCTCGGCAGCAAGATCGCGAATTCCTCGCCGCCATAGCGGGCCGCGCAATCGCGGCCCTTGACGTTGGTTTTCAACGTATGCGCGACCAGCCGCAGAACCTGGTCTCCGGTCTGGTGCCCGTGGGTATCGTTGAATGCCTTGAAATGATCGATGTCGAGCATGAGGAGGCAGAGCGGCGCGTCCGATTCGACAGCTTCCGACATTTCCAGTTCAATGGTCTGATCGAAGCGTTTGCGATTGGTCAGGCCGGTCAGTTCATCGGTGAAAGATTCAAGCCTGGTGAGTTCCAGGCTCATCTGCAGCTCATCGATCTGCTTCTTGGAATTCGCCAGGCGCTGTTCGAGCACTTCGTTATACTCTGCCATGTCATTGGTGGTTTCGAACAACTCGCCAAGGACCACCTTGAGTTGCTGGGGCGATTCAATGCCGGCCAGTCTGGCGTTCACGCCCTTCAGCGATTGCCCATAGCTGCCTGCGCGTTTGCTTGCGGCTTCAATCACCGCCATGATCTCGCTCATCTCCCCACTCACCTGGGAGCCGACCTCGCCCACCTTGTCCGAGATATTCTGTTTCGAAATATAGGTCTGGTAGATTGATTCCGCGTCCTCCTCCCTAAGGCGCGAATGGGTTTCCAGGGCTTTGCGCAGGGCGTCGCAAAGCTCTTTGTTGGCTGAGGTGACGAAAGCGTAGAGAAGCTCGTAGTTTCGCGGAATTGCCGGAATTCGCAGCTGCTTGAGAAGACTTTGTGCACGCTCACCATGCGCTGCCGCGCGCGCATAGTCCTCAATACCCCGCGTTGCGGACTTGGTCGCATCTAGCTGGGTGGTGGCCACGGCAAGTGTTTCCCTTGGGTTATTAAAGCTTTAGGGATGCATCGGGCCAAGGTCCGATTCCCCTTTTGTATCAACCTGCACAAAGGAAATCTGCCTAAGGGATGTTAACGGGTTGTAAAAAACCGGAGAAAAATCAGTTTTGCGGTTTTGCGGGTCTTTTCAGGAAATCGGGCACATGATCGCCCAATCCGACCGTTTTTCCACCAGGTTTGCCAGCCTTCCGCCCGGGTTTGTCGCGCCTGGTCCTGGATTTGCCTTTTTCCGGCGCTTCCGCCGCCGCGCGTTCCGATGAAGCCGATTTGCGTTCTTTTGGTTCCGGCGAGCTTGACTTGCCGCGCTCACGCTTCCTTCCGCCGTGGCTGCCACGCTGGCCTGAGCCGCCACGGCGGCTTCCGCGGCTGCTGCGAGGCTTGTCCTCCCCTGATTCGGCCGAAGGCGGGTCGCCGAGCCATTTGATATCCTTGCGCACCAGCTTCTGGATCGCTGAAATCATGCGCATATCGTGGGACGTCACCAGGGTCACCGCACAGCCCTTGCGCCCGGCGCGCCCCGTGCGCCCGATCCTGTGGACATAGTCTTCCGAATGAACCGGCACATCATAGTTGAAAATATGGCTGACATCGGGGATATCGAGGCCGCGCGCCGCAACGTCGCTGGCTATCAGATAGGTGACTTCACCATTGCGAAAGGCTTCAAGCGTGGCCATGCGCTGATGCTGATTCAGATCGCCATGGATCGCCTCCGCGTTCAGGCCATGCTTGACGAGAGAGAGATGCAGTGTGGCGACGTCGCGCTTGCGGTTGCAGAACACGATGGCGTTCTTCACCTTCTGCTCGTCCATGATCCTGCGAAGCGCCGCCCGCTTTTGTTTGGGGTCCGAGGGGGTGTAACAAAGCAACTGCTCGATGGTGTCGACCGTGGTGCTCGGGGGCGTGGCTTCAATGCGCTCCGGGTTATTCAGGAAATTGTCTGCCAGCCGCTTGATTTCCGTCGGCATGGTGGCCGAGAAAAACAATGTCTGGCGGCGTGGCGGTATGAGTTTGGATATACGCTCCATGTCGGGGATGAAGCCCATATCCAGCATCCGGTCCGCTTCGTCGATGACGAATATCTCGACCCCCGTCAGCAGCAGTTTGCCGCGCTGAAAATGATCGAGCAGCCGTCCCGGCGTCGCAATCAGCACATCCGCGCCGCGGTCAAGCTTGCGGACCTGTTCATCGAACGAGACGCCGCCGATCAGCAGCGCCACGGTCAGTTTATGTTCCGCCCCCAGGGTTTCGAACTCGGTGACCACCTGGGCCGCCAGTTCGCGCGTCGGTTCCAGAATGAGCGAGCGGGGCATGCGCGCCCTGGCGCGCCCGCGCTCAAGGCGCGTCAGCATGGGAAGGACGAAGGAGGCGGTCTTGCCCGTCCCGGTTTGCGCTATGCCCAGCACATCGCGCCCTTCGAGAACAAAAGGGATGGCTTGATCTTGAATCGGAGTCGGGGTCTCGTAGCCCGCCCGCGCTACCGCGGTCAGAGCTTTTTCGCTGAGGCCGAGTTTCTCAAATGTCATGCACAGGCGCCGTTCTTGCGGTCGCGTCGTATTCTCGAGGGTCCCATAGCGCCGATTTTTACGTGTGATTCGAATCGGCGAATGGGATTATAAGGTCGTGGCCGGAGCATAGGCAGCGAGGCGGGTTTGTCAAATGATGGCGACGCGGACAAATGTTGAGCATTCGCCGCTAAACATGCGTTATAGCTTGAGTTTGGCGAAGTTGGGAGAATAAGAGCATGAAGCCGTGAGTGAGCGCCACGCAGAAGTGCTGGTGCGCCCGCCGATACTGTATTTGGGAGGGCTTTTCGCCGGCTGCCTGATCGAGCTGTTTTTGCCGGTAGGCCCCGGTCTTGCCGGCGGCACCTTGCGGCCGGTCGCGGTCGGCCTTGGTCTCGCTGCGATCGGCCTTGGTATCGGTCTAAAGGGGATCCGCCAGTTCAGCAATGCCGGCACGTCGCTCCAGGTCGATGAACCCACGCAGGCGCTGGTGACCGACGGGCTATACCGATGGTCGCGCAATCCGATCTATATCGGGCTGAGCGTGCTCTATGCCGGGCTCGCAATTGCGCTGACGACCGGCTGGGCCCTGCTGCTGCTGCCAGTCGTGATCGCCGTCATGAACAAAGGCGTGATTGAACGCGAGGAAACCTATCTGGCGACGGAATTCGGGGAGGACTATCTCGCCTATAAGGAGCGTGTGCCCCGCTGGCTGTGAGCGGTCTGGAGTTCGGTAAATCCGCACTAGATATCCAGACCCTCGGCGAATTCCGCGTTCTCCTGGATGAATTTGAAGCGCGCCTCCGCCTTGTTGCCCATGAGCTGCTGCACCGCCTTTGTCGTGCCGGCGCGGGCTTCTTCCGTGATCTCGACGCGCAGCAGCGAACGGCTCTCCGGAGCCATCGCTGTTTCTTTCAGCTGTTTGGGAAGCATTTCCCCCAACCCTTTGAAGCGGCTCACTTCCACCTTGCCGCGGCCTGAGAACTCTTGCGCCATAAGCGCCTCTTTGTGCGCCTCGTCGCGGGCATAAAATGTCTTGGCGCCGCGCGCCAGTTTGTAGAGCGGCGGAACGCCGAGATACAGATGGCCGTTTTCAATGAGCTCCGGCATCTCGCGGTAAAAGAAGGTGATGAGCAGCGAGGCGATATGGGCGCCGTCCACATCCGCGTCGGTCATGACGATAACTTTTTCGTAGCGCAACTCATCGTCCCGGTAAGCCGTTCCCGTGCCGCATCCCAGCGCCAGGATCAAATCGTTCAGCAGCTGGTTGTCGGCCTTTTTCGCTAAAGTGGCGTTGGCGACATTGAGAATCTTGCCGCGCAGGGGCAACACGGCCTGGGTTTTGCGGTTGCGCGCCTGTTTGGCCGACCCGCCGGCGCTGTCGCCCTCGACGATGAAGATTTCGGAGCCTTGGGCCGCGTTTTGCGAACAATCGGCGAGCTTGCCCGGAAGCCGCAGCTTGCGCGTGGCGGTTTTGCGGTTGATCTCGCGCTCGCGTTTGCGGCGGGCCCGCTCTTCGGCGCGCTCAATGACCCAGTCCAGCAGCTTGTTGGCCTGGTTGGGGCTGGCGGTGAGCCAATGCTCGAAGGCGTCGCGCACTGCCGTTTCGACAATGCGCGCCGCGTCGCCCGTCGCCAGCTTCTCCTTGGTCTGGCCCTGAAACTCCGGTTCGCGGATGAAAACCGACAGCATGGCCGCCGACGTGCCGAGTATATCGTCGGCATTGATCTGCGCCGCTTTCTTGTTTCCCGAAAGTTCGCCATAGCTGCGCAGGCCCTTGGTCAGTGCGGCGCGCAGGCCGGCCTCATGGGTGCCGCCCTCGGCCGTCGGCACCGTGTTGCAGTAAGAGTTCAAAAACCCGTCCGCGCCGCCAATCCAGCTGACCGCCCATTCGACGGCGCCATGGCCGTCTTTCTTTTCGCTTCTGCCGGCGAACGCGTCGGTTGTGACCGTCGCCAGTCCCGCAATCCGGGTGGCCAGGAAATCCCTCAGCCCGCCGGGGAAGTGGAACACGGCCTCGGCGGGGGGTTCATCCTTGCCGGTGACGAGGGCCGGGTCGCAGGACCAGCGAATTTCAACGCCGCCGAACAGATAGGCCTTCGAGCGCGCCATGCGGAACAGGATCGAGGGCCGGAACGCGGCCCGTTTGCCGAAAATCTCCGGATCGGGAAAGAAGCGCACCTTGGTCCCGCGCCGGTTTTTGATTTCGCCCAACTCTTCCAATGGGCCACCGGCAATCCCGCGCGTAAAAGTCTGCCGGTAGAGCCGGCGCCCGCGCGCGACTTCAACCTCCAGAGTTTCCGACAGCGCATTCACGACCGAAACGCCGACGCCGTGCAGGCCGCCGGAGGTGTCATAGACTTTCGAGTTGAATTTGCCCCCCGCATGAAGCGTCGTCATGATGACTTCGAGCGCCGATTTGCTCTTGAATTTCGGGTGCGGATCAACCGGGATGCCCCGGCCATTGTCGGTGACGGTGAGCCAGCCATCCTTGTCCAGATGCACGTCAATCCAGTCGGCGTGCCCCGCGACCGCCTCGTCCATGGAATTGTCGATGACTTCCGCGAACAGATGATGCAGGGCTTTCTCGTCGGTTCCGCCGATATACATGGCCGGGCGCCGGCGCACGGGCTCCAGCCCCTCCAGCACCTCGATGTCGGCGGCGGTATATCCCGCTTCCGCGCGCGAAGGTTTCGCCTTGCCCTTGGCGCGCGCCTTTTTCGGCACGATGGGCCGCGCCTCGAGGTCCGCTTCCAGCTTTGCAAAAAGATCGCGCGATGCAGCCATGTGGTATCGCCAACTCCGCTCCGGTTCTCCGCGAATCTTACCAGATTCGCTGACGATTCATGGGTCGCACGGGACTGTGTCTTTGGCAAGGGCAGGGACGGATTTCACCCGGGTTCATGCCCGGCGCAGGCGCTTCACCAGGAAGGCGAGGGCGCATGCGAGCGCAATCGTGCCGAGTTGATAAAACGGGATCACCAGGAATGCCAGTCCGTCCTGTGCGTCCGGTTTGGGATTGATGATAAAGACGCTGACATAGGCATAGAGCCCCAGACCGGCGATGACCGTCAGCCCGACGCCCAGCACGGCCGAGGCGATGGCGTCGCTTTTCAGCCGTCCCGCGGCAATCCAGGCAACGGCGTAGGGCGCGCAGAGCCAGGCGGCGAAACCGAAGCTCAGCGCGATGAGCGAGGGGGAAGAAAAATCACCCGCATACCCCATGATGGCGAGCGACGCTGCGGCGGCGAGGGAGGCAAGGCTCTTGATGGCGCGAGTGAGCATGAAGGAACTATTGCCGGGTTTGGCCGGGTTTGTCATCCGATTCACTTCGCCGTCTTCATTCCCGCACGCCATCTTTTGTCACCCCGGCGAAAGCCGGAATCCAGTTGGGGTTCTCCAATCTCCAAGAGAGTCAGAAACTGGATTCCGGTTTTCACCGGAATGACGAAAATATTCATCTGACAAAGAGCCAAGCATGAGCGCCACGCGGGGCTATACCTCCGTGGATTTGAAACCCTCAAGGGCCGCAGGGCGCTGAAACGCGACCGCTTCCGTAATTTTAAGGCCGCTTCTCAGCGCCCCGCGCGGCGTCTTTTCGAAATCCGCCCGGCGTCTTGAAGGTTTTTAGTTGTCCTACCGCCTGTCGGCTACTTGAGGACGTAAACGCGCTCAAGTAGCGCGAAGCGCGGTAGCGCAAACAAAAAACCCTAGCACTCCGGCGCGGGGGCCGTATTACCCCCGGGTCCGGGACGGCACGCCCGGGAAGGCCTGGGAACGTTACCCCCTTCCTTCGCAGGAACCGCACCCCTTCCACGAGAACAGACGCTCTGCAGCTCGTCCCTTTAGCGGGAAGGAATGGCGCGGAGTTTAGGGGCGCGGGCGAGGGCGGGGATTAGTTTTCCCCCCTCCACTTGCGGGGAGGGGGCAGCCCCCATCTCGTCAT
>BDTT01000057.1 GCA_002897995.1 bacterium BMS3Bbin10
CGAGCTGCTGATATTTCCCATCCGCGATTCAAGAGACAAGGTCATCGCCTTTGGCGGGCGCGCGCTCGCCGAGGGCGCCAGGGCGAAATATGTGAACTCCCCCGAGACGCCGCTGTTTCACAAGCGCAGCGTCTTGTTCAATATGGGCGCCGCGCGCCAGGCGGCCTATGAGCTGGGCCAGGTCATAGTCGTTGAAGGCTATATGGACGTGATCGCGCTGGCCCAGGCGGGCTTCCCCAATGCGGTGGCGCCGCTGGGTACAGCTCTTACCGATGACCAGCTCAAGCTGCTCTGGCGCATGGCTGCCGAGCCGGTGCTCTGCTTCGACGGCGATGAGGCGGGGCTTAGGGCCGCTTACCGGGCCGTTGACACGGCGTTGCCCCTGCTGGAGCCGGGGCGCAGCCTTGCCTTTGCCTTCATGCCCCAGGGTCAGGACCCGGACGATCTTATTGCAGCGCAGGGGGCGGGGGCGTTCCGGGCGTTTATCGAAAAGGCGCGCCCCCTGGCTGGCGTCCTGTGGGCGCGCGAGGTCGAGGGCGGTGATTTTACCACGCCGGAACGCCGCGCGGCGCTTGAAGACCGGCTGGCGGAGCTGCTCAGGCAGATAACGTCAAAGCGCGTGCGCCGCCATTATGGCGACGATATTTCCCTGCGCCTGAAGAAACTGTGGAGCGGGGGGGCTGAACCGCGCGCGCGCGGCGGCGGAATACGGCCCTATCCGGCGCGGGGTCCCGGTTTCGAAAGGCCCGGTTTCGGCAGGAAAACCGCGCGCAATTTCAACCCAAACAGGCGCTGGGACACGCTTGGGCAGGGGGCGGCAAGCGAAAGCCTGAAGAAAAGCGCGCTGGTGCGCGGGCGCTCGGAAGTGGCCTCCCGCGAGGCGCTAATCCTGCATACATTGCTCAATCATCCCTGGCTTCTGGAGGCCCATCCGGAGGAAATTGCCGCGATCCGCTTTGAAAACCTGGCGCTGGACGCCCTGCGCGATGCAATGTTAAATCTCATGAGCTGCGATAAACCTCTTGACTCCGAAGCATTTCGTACTCAATTGAGTCGTAGCGAAAGTGGCGCTGCGGTGGCCCAAGTCGAACGCGCCATTACACACAAGAGTGACTGGTTTGCCGAACCCGGCGCTGCGCATTGCGATGTGGAGACCGGGTGGCGGCATATTTTGGCGTTGCACCGCAAGTCGCTAGAGCTGGGACGCGAACTTGAGGCGGCGCAACAGGCATTCCAGAAAGAGGAAAGCGAGACCGCGCTTGAACGGCTCAATGATATTCACAGGCAACTCTGCGATCTGGACGGCATGGAAGCGAGCATTGAGGGCTATGGAGCCCAATCGGGGCGGTCCGCCAATTCGGTTTCCTGAGGCGTTCCGCGCCTCGGGGGCTGCATGGTTAATCCGGATTTAACGGATATACCCCTAGTTAGGGTGGGTTAAGCGGGCGCCTAGTGCGTATCACCGATAAGTGGAAACCGGTTATCGGAAAATGATACGCATAACCAAAAAGTTGGATCGCTTCATGCTTTGATTCCGTCAAAACATGAAGCGATCCAGAGGACTGACTGAAAAGACTCCCCGCTGCGACGCGCCCGGCGCTTTCGAAAACGCCTGGGGCCGGTGTCCTTTAACGAGTGTATTTTGCATTAAGGTTTGAAAGACGAATATGGCGACGAAAACGGCACAGACGGAAGAACGTGAAGCACCCTCGAGCGAGAGCTCCGACGGTCCTCTGCTCGATATGTCCGACGCGGCGGTGAAGAAGCTCATCAAGACCGCCAAGCAGCGCGGCTATGTCACCTATGAGGAGATCAACTCCGTGCTGCCCTCAGATCGGGTCTCGTCGGAGAAGATCGAGGACACCATGTCCATGTTCTCCGATATGGGCGTCAATGTGGTCGAGTCCGAGGAGGGCGAGGAGGGCGAAGAGGCCTCGGCCAAGAAAAGCCCCGCCGTCGTCGCCAAGTCGAAAACGGTCGCCAAGACAACCAATTCCACCGCCACCGAACGCACCGACGACCCGGTGCGCATGTATCTGCGCGAGATGGGGACCGTCGAGCTGCTCAGCCGTGAGGGCGAGATCGCCATCGCCAAGCGCATCGAGGCCGGCCGCGAGGCGATGATCGCCGGGCTGTGCGAGAGCCCGCTCACCTTCCAGGCGATCATCATCTGGCGCGACGAGCTGAATGAGGGGCGCATTCTGCTGCGCGACATCATCGACCTCGACGCCACCTATGCCGGCCCCGACGCCAAGAAGGTTCCCGAGGCCAAGCCCGCCGAAGGCGAGGCCGGCGCTTCCGGCGCCCCGGGCGCTTCCGGCGCTCCCGGCGCTCCCGGTGCTCCCGGCGCTCCCGGCGCTAATGGAGCCAATGGCGCCAATGGCGCCGCCCGGCCCGAACATGAAAAGACCGCCAATGCGCCCGGCGAGGAAAAGGCCGAAGGCGAGGAGGGCGAAGAGGGCGAAGAGGGAGGCGAGGACGAGGACGACGACGAGGATCTTGAAAACACCCTGTCGCTTGCCGCCATGGAAGCGGAGCTCAAGCCCGACGTCCTGAAGACCTTCGACGAGATCGCCCGCGATTACAAAAAGCTGCGCCGCCTGCAGGACCAGGTCGTCGAAAAGGCGATGAAGAACAAGTCGATCACCACCGCCCAGCAGAGGCGCTACGACGCGCTGCGCCAGGACATCGTGACCGAGGTCAAGGGCCTGTGCCTCAACAACAACCGCATCGAGGCGCTGGTCGACCAGCTCTATGGCATCAACCGCCGGCTGGTGGGTTATGAGGGGCGCCTGATGCGCCTGGCCGACAGCTATAGCGTGAGCCGCGAGGATTTCCTGTCCGAATATTACGGCTGCGAGCTTGATCCCAATTGGCTGCGCCGGGTCGGCCGCCTGAAGCGGAAAGGCTGGGAGGCATTCGTCAAATCCGAGCGCGACAATGTCAAGGCGATCCGCAAGGACGTCCAGAATCTCGCCACCGAGACGGGCCTCGAGATTTCCGAGTTCCGCCGCATCGTGCGCATCGTGCAGAAGGGCGAGCGCGAGGCCCGCATCGCCAAGCGCGAGATGGTGGAGGCGAACCTGCGCCTCGTCATCTCCATCGCCAAGAAATACACCAATCGCGGCCTGCAGTTCCTCGATCTCATCCAGGAGGGGAATATCGGCCTGATGAAGGCGGTCGACAAATTCGAATACCGCCGCGGCTATAAATTCTCCACCTATGCCACCTGGTGGATCCGCCAGGCGATCACCCGCTCGATCGCCGATCAGGCGCGCACCATCCGCATCCCCGTGCATATGATCGAGACCATCAACAAGATCGTGCGCACGTCCCGGCAGATGCTGCACGAGATCGGCCGCGAGCCGACCCCCGAAGAGCTCGCCACCAAGCTCGCGCTGCCGCTGGAAAAGGTGCGAAAAGTCCTGAAAATCGCCAAGGAGCCAATCTCCCTCGAAACCCCCATCGGCGATGAGGAAGATTCATATCTCGGCGACTTCATCGAGGACAAAAACGCCGTGCTGCCCATCGACGCGGCGATCCAGGCAAACCTGCGCGACACCACCACCCGCGTGCTCGCCTCGCTCACCCCGCGCGAAGAACGCGTCCTGCGCATGCGCTTCGGCATCGGCATGAACACCGACCACACGCTGGAAGAGGTGGGGCAGCAGTTCTCCGTGACACGCGAGCGGATCCGGCAGATCGAGGCCAAGGCGCTAAGGAAGCTGAAGCATCCGAGTAGGTCGCGGAAGCTGCGGAGTTTTCTGGATAATTAGACACCACCTCATCCTGAGGAGCGGCCAAGGGCCGCGTCTCGAAGGATCAGCGGCGGGCGGCTTCATGCTTCGAGACGCGCGTTCCGCGCTCCTCAGCATGAGGCGGGGGAAATCGGCCACCTCATTCGTCATTCCGCCCCTCATTCGTCATTCCGCCCCTCATCTTCATTCCGGCGAAAGCCGGAATCCAGTCAAACAGCGGGCTTTGGCCCGCCGTTTTTGTGTTGCGGCTGCGCCACTCTTTGCGCTGGATTCCGGATCACGCGATGCGCGTTCCGCGCACGCTGCCCGGAATGACGGCTGAAGACCGAAAACACCTCCATCGTCATTGCCCGGCTCTGTGCCCCGACTTGATCGG
>BDTT01000058.1 GCA_002897995.1 bacterium BMS3Bbin10
GGGTTGATGGGCGTGAGCGCCAGCACTTATTCGTCATGCTCGGATTTATTCCGGGCATCCAATCCACCTATCGGATTGGCGTAGCCATGATTGGACCCTCGGAATAAATCCGAGGGTGACGCGGGAGTTTAGTAAACTGTCACCGTAATTATGATTGGACCCTCGGAATAAATCCGAGGGTGACGCGGGAGTTTAGTAAACTGTCACCGTAATTGTAATCCGTCACCGTAATCCGTAATTGCGTAATTGCGTTATTGTAAGGGAAGAAGGTAACCATATGAGAATGGGCAAGATATCGGCTAGTGCCGTTCGGTTCATCAAGCTGGGCGGCGGTGGACGATTCGAAAAGTCGGCGCAAGAAGATAGCCGCCTCTATCTCGGCTACCATGCGGTACCGGATGAGGCTTGTCGGGCAGGTGATTGGGATGCGGTTTACCAGCACTTTCTGGATGATGGTGATAAGCCGCACACCGCCAGAACCCACGCAAGGCAAGTCGAAGCGTTTTATGAAGAGCCGGAATCATGTCTTTGGATCACATACATTGACGGCGACATGTGGTGGACCTTTGCCAAATCCGGCGTGACGATGTGTATCGAGCCGGATTGGGAGAGCCTAGCTGGCAAGCAACGCGGTCCTTCCCGCCACCGCTCTTGTGTCGATTTCTGGCGCAATACGAACATCAATGGCCGTCAACTGCATATGCGCGCGCTTCCCGGCTATGTGACGAAAACGGCATCAGGATTCCAGGGCACGATCTGTGAGATTGACCGTGCCGATGCCGTGGTGCGTATCGTCAATGATGAGATAGACCCATACGTTCAAGAGGCGCTTGATCGTCGCGATGCTCTGGTCATGAGCATCGAAAAGGTGATTGACCGCCTCTATTGGAAAGACTTTGAAACCCTGATCGATCTGATATTTCAACGTTCCGGCTGGCCCCGAGTTTCGCGCGTCGGCGGGAGTAAGAAACTCATAGAGTTTGAGCTTGAAAACCCTGTCACAGGCGAGTGGTCGTTCGCTCAGGTGAAGTCACAAGCAAACCAAAAGACACTTGATGACTATGTTGACCGTTTCGAGCGCGACGCCAGCTATAAGCAAATGTTCTTTGTCTGCCATACAGCCAAGGGCAAGCTGCTGACCGATCATCCTGACATATTTGTTTGGAGTGGCGCTAAGGTCGCGGACATGGCGGTAAAGACGGGGCTGGCTGACTGGGTATTGGAAAAAGTCCAATGATCGAATCAAAAATTACGGGGACAATTACGGCAATGACCAATTACGGGCAATTACGGGCAATTACGGCAATTACGGGGACGCAATTACGGGGACAGTTTACTAATTAGAATCACGCGGAAAGTTCCCCAATCACCCCCCCGTCACCGGCGGGAAAAAGGCGATCTCGCGCGCCTGGGATATTTCCGCGTCATGGGCCACATGGGTCTGGTCGATGGCCGTGCGGATCACCTTCGATTGCTCGAAGGCGGCTTCGAACTGCGGGCCTCTGGTTTTTTGCCAGGCCATCAGGTCGGTCACGGTTTTCACGTTCTGAGGCAGCTCAACCGTTTCCTCGCCCAGGCCCGCTTTCTCCCGCACCCATGCGAAATAGAGTAGTTTCACGCTCATTATTCGCGGCCCTGTTCCAGCACATGCTTCACGCCGGCCCGGAAATAGTCCCAGCCGGTGTAGAGCGTCAAGATTGCCGAAACCCAGAGTAAGCTGAGCCCGGTGAGGGTCGTCCAGGGAAATATTTTATCGCCGGTACTGCCTGCGAGAAGGAATCCGATGGCGACCATCTGCATCACCGTTTTCCATTTGGCGAGATTGGAGACCGGCACGCTCACATTCACTTCGCCCAGAAACTCGCGCAGACCCGAGACCAGAATCTCGCGGCTGAGAATAATGATGGCTGCCCACAGGGACCATCCGGCGATGGTCTGCTGGGCCGCCAGCATCATCAGCGCCGCCGAAACCAGCAGCTTGTCGGCAATGGGGTCGAGCATGCGCCCGAGCGAGGTCTGCTGCTCCCAGGCGCGCGCCACATAACCGTCGAGCACGTCGGTGAGGGCGGCGACGACGAAGATCGCCAGCGCCAGCCAGTTGCCGAAATCCCCCTCCAGAAAGAAGCATCCCACGAGCGCCGGCACGGCCGCAATCCGGCCATAGGTCAGCAGGTTTGGCAGGTATAGATACATGCTTTGGCGCGCGACTCGTTCCATTTCCGGCGCAGTGTAGGGCTTTTCATGCGCTTTGCTCATGAAAAAAATCATAAATGGTTTGCGCCATATGTGCAGATATACCTTCGGCGGACTGCAAATCGGCGAGGCCGGCGCGGCTGACAGCCTTGGCGGAGCCGAAATGTTTGAGCAGCGCGCGTTTGCGCGCGGGACCAATTCCGGGCACCTCGTCAAGCGGCGTTGCGCCGATGGCCTGTTTGCGCTTGGCCCGGTGCGCGCCGATGGCGAAGCGATGGGCCTCGTCGCGCAGCCGCTGCACGAAATAGAGTACCGGATCGCGCGGCTGCATCATGAAGCTGTCGCGACCCCGGATAAAGAAGCGCTCGCGTCCCGCGTCCCGGTCGGGTCCCTTGGCGATGCCGACCACGCGAAGAGCATCGATGCCCAGCTCATCGAGGACGCCATGTGCCGCCGAAAGCTGCCCGGCGCCGCCGTCGATCAGCAGGAGGTCGGGCCAGATGGCGCTCTTCTCGTCCTTTTCGCTTTCCTTCAGCAAACGCGAAAAACGCCGGGTCAGCACTTCGCGCATCATGGCGTAGTCGTCGCCGGGCCTGATGTCTTTCGATTTGATATTGAACTTGCGGTAGCTGTTTTTTTCCAAACCCTCCGCGCCCGCGACAATCATCGCCCCAACCGGGTTCGCGCCCTGGATATGGCTGTTGTCATAAACCTCGATGCGTTCGGGAGCTTCCTCAAGATCGAACACCTTCGCCACGCCCTCCAGCAGCTTGCGCTGGGTGGCGGATTCCGCCAGCCGCCGCTCCAGCGCCTCGCGCGCATTGATGAGCGACTGCTCCATGATCACGCGTTTCTCGCCGCGCCGCGGCATGGCGAGCGTGACCCTGTGCCCGGTCTTTATGGTCAGCGCCTCGCCAATCAGTTTGCGGCCCGCCACGTCATGGGAGACCAGGATCAGTTTCGGCGCCGGTTTGTTGTCATAGAATTGCGCAATAAAGGCATCGAGCACCTGTTCGGCCCCGAGCGATTTATGCGCGCGCGGAAAATAGGCGTGGTTGCCCCAGTTCTGGGCGTTGCGGAAAAAGAAAACCTGAATACAGGTTTGCCCGCCCCGGGAAAAAGCGGCGAAGACATCCGCCTCTTCGAAGCTGCGCGGGTTGATGCCCTGATGGGCCTGTATTTGCGCAAGCGCGGCGAGGCGGTCGCGGTAGCCGGCCGCGCGCTCGAATTCGAGCGCATCGCTTGCCTTCTCCATAAGCGCATGCAAATGCTCTTTCACCTTTTCGCTTCTGCCGGTCAGGAAATCTTCAGCCTCCTCGACCAGCGCGCCATAGTCTTCAAGGGAGACCTCTCGCGTGCAGGGGGCGGTGCAGCGCTTGATCTGGTAGAGCAGGCAGGGCCGCGTGCGCGCCTCGTAATAACTGTCGGAGCAGGACCGCAGCAGGAAGGCGCGCTGAAGCGTGTTGATGGTGCGGTTGACCGCGCCCGCCGAAGCAAAGGGTCCGAAATATTGCCCCTCGCGCTTGCGCGCGCCGCGATGTTTGACGAGCTGAGGCGCGCCATGATCGCGCGCGATCAGTATATAGGGGAAAGATTTGTCGTCGCGCAGGATCACATTGTAGCGCGGCTTTAGGCGCTTGATGAGATTGGCCTCGAGCAGCAGGGCGTCCGTTTCGGTGGCGGTCGTGATGAATTCCATGGCGGCGGTCGCCGCGATCATGCGGGCAATGCGGTTGGTGTGCCCGCCAAGGCGCGCATAGCTCTGCACGCGTTTCCTGAGAGACCGCGCCTTGCCCACATAGAGCACATCGCCCTCCACGCCGATCATCCGGTAAACGCCGGGGCTATTGGGCAGGGTCTTCAGAATCCGGGCAATGACCTTCGGTCCGGTCTTTTTGCCGGGAGGGCGAGACCCGCTGTTTGGCGTGTTCGAGGACATGGACCGGGATCGAATCTTATTGCGCGCGAAATTGCGCGGCGTTGCCCGGTCAGGTTACGGCTTGCAGGCGCTCGATTTCAATGCCGACGGAGGCACATTCGGCGAAGGCTTCCGTTTTTTCCACCCGCACCCGCACCGCGCGCACGCGCCCGTCTTCCAGGCAGCTCGCCGCGATGCGCTCGGCCAGTGTCTCGATCAGGTTGACGTGATCGTCCGAGCATATGGCCTGCACCTTGCGCACCACATCCTCGTAGCACACCACTTCAGAAAGATCGTCCCGCACGGATCGCGGTATTTCGCGGACTGTCAAATCGATGGAGATGCGCAAAGGCTGCGGCCCGGCTTTTTCATGTTCATGCACGCCGACCGTCGCATCCACCACAAGATCGCGCACGAAGACATGAGCGAGCCCGCGCACCGCATCGGCTTCGAAAAGGGATTGTTTCGACGTTTGTTCGGTCATGTTTGCGCGTCACTTTCATAAATATCAGGCGTGCGCCATGAGAGGTGCTGGCCGCCGTCAAGCGCAACCATCTGTCCGGTCATGGAGGGAGCGTCAAGGATAAACCGCACCGCGGCGCAAATCTCTTTCAACTCGGGGCCGCGCTGCAAAATCGTCGCCTTCTGCTGGCGCTGGAACGCTTCGTCGCTCTGCTTGGCATTGGCAATCGTGGGGCCGGGGCCGATTGCATTGACGCGGATACTGGGCGCAAGTCCCTGCGCGAGGGTCCGGGTCGCGGCCCAAAGGGCCGATTTCGACACCGTGTAGGAGAAGAAATCCGGCGTCAGCTTCCAGACGCGCTGGTCCAGAATGTTGATGATGACGCCGTCCTCTCCGGCGGGAAGATGTTCGGCGAAGGCCTGCGCCAGAAAGACGGGCGCGCGCAAATTAACCCCGAGGTGCCGGTGAAAGCTGTCCGCATTCAAGGTTGAAATGTCGTCCTGCTCGAACAGCGAGGCGTTGTTGATGAGGCATTGCGGCGCGGCGAGGGCTTTCGTGCAGGCCGGCAACAGGCCCCGCGCCGCGTCCAGGTCTTCAAGATCCGCTTGCAGTGCAACGGCGCTGCCGCCGTGTGCGCGGATTTGCTCGACGGTCTCACCGGCGGCTTTATCGGAGTTGTTGTAATGGACCCCCACGCGCCAGCCCGACCGCCCGAGATCGAGCGCGATGGCGCGGCCAATACGCATTGCCGCGCCGGTTACGAGTGCTGTTGGCCGGGAGTTCATTTGTTTTAGTTGCTGGCGATCATGGCCAATTGCGCTGCCTTCGGGTTAAGGACGAACGCAATATACAATGCATAACTGGCAACGAAAACCAGCCCGGTTTTCCAGGTGATGCATTTGCCCCACATTACATATGGTGTGATTGCCAGGGCGGCGCCCAGCATCACCCAGACATCAACTTGTTTGATGATATCGGGAACCGGGACCGGCACGACCATCGCGGTCAGGCCCATGATGGCCAGGATATTGAACAAATTGCTGCCGAGCACATTGCCCAGCGCCAGCCCGCAATGGCCGCGCAGGGCGGCGGCGATGGTCGTTGAGAGTTCGGGCAGCGATGTGCCGAGCGCCACCACCGTCAGGCCGACGGCGGCTTCGGAGATACCGTAATTCTTGGCGATCGTTGAGGCCGCGCTGACAGTCAGTTGCGCGCCAATGGGAAGCGCGACCAGTCCGATAATCAGAAATGCCGCGATGACCCAGTTGCGGTTGGGCACGCCGGATACGCCATCGATAAGTTCAATGGCCTCCTCGCCGATGATTGTCGCCGCATCGGAGCGCTGCGCCGCGCGCCGGCCCGACTCGACCAGAAACGCCACCATGCAGCCGAATAAAATGGCCCCGTGCCAGAAGGCCAGCGGGCCAAGGAAAGCGAGCGTGATGAAAAGCAGGCTGGCGCCGATCACATACAGCATATTGCGCTTGATGAAGGGCTGGTCGCAGTTGGTGGCGGCAATCAGCGCGGGAATGCCCAGCACGAGAAGCACATTGGCGATGTTGCTGCCCACCACATTGCCGATGGCGATGCCCGGTGAACCGGCCAGGGCGGAGCGCAGCGAAATCACCAGCTCCGGCGCGGAGGTGCCGAACGCGACAATGGTCAGGCCAATGACAAGCGTCGGGATTTCCAGCTTTACGGCCAGTGAGACCGCACCGCGAACCAGAACGTCACCGCCGAACAAAAGCAGCAGAAGGCCGGCGGCGAGAGTTATATAGACCATGGGCTTGGTTTCGGCTCCTGCGCGCTTCCTGCATACAGATAACACCCCGGACAAAAAACCATTATCGGTATTCGGCCGAGGTTGGGGCTAGTTCGGTATTGTCCATATATAGGGTGGCTTTCCGCGAACGGTACCCGCAGAGCCAGTGACGAATCATTATGCCGCATGACCGCCAAACAAGCGACCATGTATGGCGGCGGGCAATCTAGGTTCCACGCGTCATGCAATCAAGGCCGGAATAGAACAAAAATATATGCGTGCCGCGCGCCTCGCCTTATATGCATGTGCGTTCCGGCCAGGTGGGCGCTATTGCCGAGGTTTCTTGAAGCGGTAGATGACCGGCCAGTCCGCTGGCATGCGCGTGCCGTCGCATTTGCCCCAGTAGCGGTACTCGATCAAGCGCCAGCCATAGTCGGCCCACTGATATTTCGGAATGCTTCCGCAGTCGCCAAGACCGCGCCCCTTCTCGAACGCCGAAAGGGTTTTGGTCTTGGGGTCGAAATCGGCATTTATCAGATTGTCTTTGCCATACCAGCCAAGATCGTCCGAAAACCCGGCGAAAACGCTTCGTTTCAGCTCATCGGGGTAGCGTTTGTCAAAAACATAGACGCTGTAGACCACGTTATAGGCGCCGGTGTAGCAGGGCAGCAGATAGAGCATTTTCCCCTCGGCAAGTTTCGCCGTGACCCGCGCGTTCCGCATATGCTTCGCGTCATAGTCCCGGCATTCGGCATCGGCGCGGTGGAGCTTGTCGACCCGCTCGGGGATGCCTGCATGCTGTCCGGCGGCGGCAGGCGGGCCCGCAAGCGCTATGCCGGCAAGCAGGAGAGGAGCGGAAAAACAAAACCTGCGGATCATTGTAAACCCTCCCATGACGGACAGAACCCCTTTTGAGATAGGGTGCGCGGCAATCGGGGACAAGCTGGGGGGATGAGAGCGGGGTCAGCGCCCGCGCACCGGCGGCATGACCACACGATTGAGGCGGCAGAGTTTCGCCTGCGCTTCGTTGACGCCGCAGGCGCGCGGTTCCAGATCTTTCGTAAAACAGATGCGGACCTCGCGCAGCCGCTTGCCCCGGCCGCAGGCTATCGAGATCATCTCCGGGGCAAGGGATTGATTTGTTTTCAGGAAGTCATTCTCAATCTCGCGCGGCGAGACCAGTACCGGCTTGCGCGGGCTCAAATAGCGCGCCGGGATCGTGATCGCCTTGAACGCCTTGCGCGCGGCCTCGAAATAGCCCTCCGGGCCGAGGCCCGAGCAGGTGCCATGCTTCTTGTACTGGTGAATAACCAGGTTTCGCGCGGGCATGATATCCAGCATGGAATTGATAAGCCGGCGCGGCACCCACGGCTTGACGCCCGTGTCGCAATAGTCCGGCCAGCCCTTTTCATATTGCGGCCACAGCCCGTGCAGCACAAAGGCGTAAGGTCTTGTGCCGGCGCATTGCGGGGATTTTTTCGCGCGGGTCCGGCCGGCGCAAAAGCTCGGCGACCATGACAGGGCGAGAACGTAATAGTCGAACTCGCCGGGGGTTTCCGCATCCCTCGCGGCCTGCGCCTCAGCGGGGCTTGCCAGAGATATCGCAAGGGCGGCGAGCCCCAGCCGCCACGGAGGCGAAAGCCCTTCAGTCATGCGGCGTTGTTTCGCCAAAGGCGGGAACCCTTTCCGCGAAGCCCTCAAGCCAGGCGGCGAGATTTGGGCGGCCCTCGCGCCAGGCGCCTTCAAAGCGGAAATCCAGATAGCCCAATGTGCACGCCAGGGAGACATCTCCGATATCCGGCTCTGCTTGAGCGCCGGGGATATTCGCTTCCAGCCAGTCCAGCCCGCGGCGCACCTTTTCGCGCTGATAGTCGAGCCAGTCCTGATGGCGCTTCTCCTCCGGCCGGAAGCGTTTCTCATAAACCTCCAATATGGCTGCGTCGATGATGCCGTCGCCGAGCGCCTGAAGGGTCAGCGCCGGCCAGCGCGCCTCGCCCGCCGGGAACAGATTTGCGCCCCCCGCAAGAGCGTCGAGATATTCGCAGATCACCCGGCTGTCATAGATAGCTGCGCCATCGTCCAGAATCAGGATTGGAATTTTCCCCAGCGGGTTTTCCCGGCGCATGGAATCTTCGGGGTCCATCGTGTCGGCCCTTTTGATCTCGATTCTATCCATGAGCCCCAGTATCAGGGCCGAAATCTTGCACTTTCGCCCAAAAGGCGAGGCAGGGGTTGTACGCAGGATCATGGGAGCGTTTCCTTTTATGAGTTCACGGGCTGGAGCGCCGCCAGCTTGTCCAGAATCCTGGCCCAGCTGCGCGCGCCTTTGTTGAAACTGGTCAGGTTGTATTTTTCATTGGGGGAATGGATGCGGTCATCATCGAGGGCGAAACCGACCAGCAGCGTGTCCATGCCCAATTGCGACTGAAACGACTCCACGATCGGGATGGAGCCGCCGCACCCCATGAACACCGCTCCCTTGCCCCATTCCTCTTCAAGCGCCTGCGCCGCCGCCTTGAACATCGGGGCCGAGACGTCGAAGCCCACGGCCGGCGAGCCGCGCTCGCCGAGAAATTCCGCTGTGCAGTCCGGGGGCAGGCGCTTTTCAACGAATGTTCTGAAACCGGCGATGATTTTTTCCGGGTCCTGACCGGGCACAAGGCGGAAGGTGAGTTTGGCCGATGCCCGTGAGGGAATCACCGTTTTGGTGCCGGGGCCGGTATATCCGCCGATAATGCCGTTGATTTCCGCCGTTGGCCTGGACCAGAGCTGTTCCAATACGCTGTGACCGGCTTCGCCCGCGGGCTTGCTTAACCCGACCTGGCCCAGAAAGTCCGATGGATCGAATGCAAGCGCGTTCCACTGGTCGAGCTGTTCCTTGCCCGGGCCGCGCACGCCGTCATAAAAGCCCGGAATCCGCACCTCGCCGTTTTCGCCGTGAAGCGCGCCGAGGATGCCGGCCAGCACGCGAATGGGGTTTTGCGCCGGGCCCCCATACATGCCCGAATGCAAATCGCGCGACGGGCCGGTGATCACCACCTCGGCCGAGCACATCCCGCGCAGCATGCTTGTTATGGCCGGCGTCGCGGCGTCCCATTGTCCGGTATCGCAGACAAGCGCGAAGTCGCATTTCAGCTCCTGCCGGTTGGCCTCCAGAAATGGCGCGAGGCTCGGAGAGCCGGATTCTTCCTCTCCTTCGAGCAGCACGGTGACCGACAGCGGCAAGCATCCATTGACATCCCGCCATGCCCGGCACGCCTCGAGGAAGGTCATGAACTGGCCCTTGTCGTCCGAGGCGCCGCGCGCCGCGATCACCTGTCCGTTCGCCTCATCCTCTTTCAGGCAGGGGTCGAAAGGCGGGGTTTGCCATTCGTCCAGCGGATCGGGCGGCTGCACGTCGTAATGGCCGTAGAACAGCACATGGGACACGTCCGCGCCGCCGGCCTGAATGTGCCCGACCACCATCGGCTGGCCTTTTGTTGGCCTGACGGAGGCGTCAAAGCCGATGCCGTTCAGGGTCCGCGCGCACCATTGGGCGGCCTGCGCGCAGTCGCGGTTATGCGCGGGGTCGGTGGAAATGCTCGGGATTTTCAATATTTCGAAGAGCCGTGCTAGCGCCGCTTCGCGGCCCTCGTCGAGGGCGTCGAGAACTGCTTCCAGATTGCCTGCCATGCCTGCGATGTCCGTGTTCTGCCCTGGAATGTGACTATCCTTTGCAGGCGATGCGCGCAACCACGGTTATCCAGAGCTTATCCCCAATTGCCCCTGCGCCGGCATGATAGCGGCTTGAGGTGTGCCTTCTGGATGCTACTGTTGCGGCACTTAATCGGGGGGTAGAAGTGTCGCGTCCAGTTGCGAGTCTGGACAGGGCCGATTGCCGCATCTTGAAGCGGCTTAACGCGGGTTCAGAGGAACCCAATCCGGCCCTGAGAAACCGGATAAAGAAGTTACGTGAATCGGGTTTCGTCGAAGACAAGGGATTCGGCGGGGTCGCGATTACGTTGCGCGGGCAGCTTGAGCTTGCGCGCTGGCGCTTTCGTAAACTGCCAAAATCCAGATATGCGATTTTGGGACCCGCGCCCGGCGCCAGCCCATTCAGCAAATTCTTCAAGTCGAGCTAGGGTTCGGACCCTGGAACCTTCCCGCCATGTTTATGCGTATCATTTTTCCGATAACCGGTTTCCATCCCCGCCTTCGCGGGGACATGCTTGCCGGTGATACGCGCGTTGAGGATTGAATTCCCCCATGTCACAAGCCGCCGCACAGACTGACGATGGCTGGTCGCGGCAGGTCCATGCGCTGGCCGGGGAGGCCGGAATTTCTCTCGTTGCGACCGTTCCCGACGCGGGGCTGACGCAGTTGCTGCGGCTTTGCAGCGATGACGATCGATTTCGCGTGGTAACGCTCTCCACCGAAGAGGAGGGGGTTGGCATGGCCTATGGCGCGTGGCTTGGCGGCACGCGTTCGCTGCTCTGCCTTCAGTCCAGCGGCGCCGGAAATTGCATCAACGCCCTGGCGCTGCCGGCCTTCACCCGCAGCCCCTGCCTCATGCTGGTGACCATGCGCGGGCAGGAAGGAGAGGGCAATCCGGCGCAATTTCCCATGGGGCGGGCCGTGCGCGCCGTATTTGAAGCGATGGGCGTGGTGGTCATGGAAGCGATGACGAAAGAGGAGGTGCCTGTCCTCTTCGGGCAAGCCGCGGATCTGGCCTTTGGTGAGGGAAAGGCCTGCGCGGTTCTTGTCGCGCAGCAGGTGATTGGCGTAAAGGATTTTGCCAAATGACCGCGCCGGAAGACAGCAAGCTCAAGCGGCGCGAGGTCCTCGCCGGCATATTGGCCGCGAGGGGGGACGCGCTGGCGGTCTCCAGTCTCGGCACCTCCACCTATGATCTGTTCGCCGTGTCGCCGGCCCCTGAAAACGCCTATCTCTGGAACGCCATGGGACTGACGGCATCCGTTGGCCTGGGGCTCGCCATTGCGCAACCGGACCGGCGCATACTCGTCATTGCCGGCGATGGCGACGTGATGATGGGTATTGGCTCGCTTAGCGTCATCGCCGCGCAGGCGCCGGAAAATCTGAGCATTCTGGTGATCGACAATGAGGGATTTGAGGAGACCGGCGGGCAGGCTGGCCTCTCGGCGTTCCGGGCGGACATCGCCGAAATCGCGCGCGGGTCGGGATTCAGGGAAACCATGGTCGCGCGTGATGAAAAGGACGCCGCCAGGCTGGCGGATTTCCTTTGGCGGCGAACCGGCCCGGTGCTGGCGGTGGCCAAGGTCGGCGCGAGCAGTGACGGGCCGGTTTACCCCTGCATGGATGGCCCCGAACTGGTGCGTATATTTCGCGCCGCCGTCCTTGGCGATGCAAGCCCCTAGATCCTGCCGCCGGCGCGGGTTGTTGCGGCATCCGAACATGACTTATCCCGTCAGGCCATCTTGCCCGGATAAGGCCGTGCATTTAGGGTGGCGCCGCGGACCATTCGCGGGTCCCGAGCCTGGTATCAGCTAAGGGGAAGTCGCATCATGCGTATTGTGGTTCACGGGCAGGAAGCCTTCGGCAAATCGGTTCTGGAAGCGCTTTTGGAGCGTGGTGAGAACGTGGTTGGCGTCTTCTGCGCGCCGGACAAGGAAGGCCGTCCGGAAGATCCGCTGAAGGTCTTTGCGCGCGAACGCGGACTGGAAGTGCATCAGCCCAACTCCTGGAAAAACGAAGAGGTCTGGGAGCATATGCGCTCGCTTGAACCCGATCTTTGCGTCATGGCCTTTGTGACGCTGTTCGTGCCGCAACCGGCCCTCGATATCCCCAAGCTCGGCACCATCCAGTATCATCCCTCCCTGTTGCCCCTGCATCGCGGGCCCAGCTCCATCAACTGGCCCATTATCATGGGGCGGAAGGAAACGGGGCTTTCGATTTTCTGGCCCGACGAAGGATTGGACGAGGGCCCGGTCCTGATGCAGAAAACTGTTCCGATCGGCTCCGACGACACCCTCGGGACCATTTATTTCAACTCTCTGTTCCCCATGGGCGTCGAAGCCATGTGCGAATCCGTCGACCTGGTGCGCGAGGGCAAGGCTCCCAAGGTCGAGCAGGATCATTCCAAAAAGACTTACGAAAGCTGGTGCCGGAAAAAGGATGCGGAGATCGACTGGTCGAAGGGCGTCCAGGAGGTGCATAATCTCATTCGCGGAACCGATCCGGCGCCGGGCGCCTGGACCATGAATGGCGATGTGCAAATCCAGCTATACGCCAGCACAATGGTGGATGGCGATGGCGCGCCGGGCGAAGTGCTCGATATTTCCGATGACGGCATCACGATCGCGGCCGGCGGCGGCGCCGTTCGGGTTGGCCGCGTGCGGCCCGCCAAGGAAAAGAAGATTGGCGCGGCTGAGTATGCGCAAGGCGCCGGTCTGAGCGCCGGGGCCAGGCTTGGCTGAGCGCTTCGGGAAAAGCGGGTACCGGTTTTCCGGTAAGAAGCACGTTATACGAGGGGTCGTTAGCATTGACCGATCCGCACATCCTTCGAGACGGCGCTGACGCGCCTCCTCAGGATGAGGTTTTGTGACAGAAAAACAGATACACACCTCATGGCTCGGAGCGCCCGTAAGGGCGCGTCTCGAAGCATCGGCTATGAGTCAGTATCAATGACCCTTGGTATTAAACCAAAGATTCTAGGCGCTGATATCGAGGTTGCCGCCAACCCCGGGCGGGAGGGCTGATTTCACCGCCTGCTGCAGGCTGGCATTCGCCGATTCAATCAGCTGGACCACCGATTGATCGTTCAGCGAATTCATTTTCGCAAGTTTGGCCGCCAGGGCCATCTGGACTTTCGCCTGGCTGGTCGCGGCAGCGGCGGCGGCAATGTTGTCGATGGAACTCATGAGCATGCATCCCGTTACATCCGCCAGGATACGCGGTGCTGGTTAACCGGGCGTTTAAGCCCGGTTCTTCAGATGCAGTGATGACTCAAGAGCTATTCGGCGAGCTGGACGTTGACCGCCTGGGGGCCTTTGCCGCGCCGGTCGGGTTCGGTTTCGAAAGTAACCTTGGCGCCCTCATCCAGAGCCGGCAAACCCGATTGCTCGAGCGCAGTGATATGAACGAAAACGTCCTTGCCCCCGTCATCGGGCGTAATGAATCCAAAGCCGCGAGATTGGTTGAAGAATTTGACCGTGCCAGACTGGCTCATCAGGGTATCTCCTTTTCCCTGTCGAAACAGGGTGTTCCCCGTCGATACCGGGTACCGCCTCCGCCATGCGGATGGGCGGTTAAAGGCAGTCAATTCAGAAAACGGGAAAAAACTTAAGCGCCAGGGCCTGCCCCGCGGCGGTAGATTTCTCCAAGGGTCCGATAGTCTGCCAACTTGCAGCTTCACTGTATTAGGGCCGGGGGGGGCTAGCAAGCGCGGATTTCCGCCTCGGGCGGCTTCCAGGCCGGTTGCGTCAACGTGTCAGGCTTGCCTTTTCCTGCACAAATTGCTCGTCAAGCAGTATGCGGATGAGTTGTTCGCCCTTCGCGGGCTCGAAGAAGCCGAAGCGCTGCAAGCGGATAATTCCGAATTTGTCGATAATCGCTATCTCGGGCGTGCCCATGGTGTTGTAGCGCTGCATGGTTTCAGGAAGCCGGTTGCCGCCGATATGGCGGTCGATTCCAACAGGATGCCGGATTTCTTTCTCCTTCAGAAACCGGCGGAGCCGTTCGGGTGTCTGGAAGCTGCGGCCTTCAAACACCGTGTGGATGCTCATAAAGGCAATGCGGCCCTCGGACGCCTCCTGCCTGAACATCTGCTCCCATTTGTGCATCAGCGGGATGGAAAAGCTGTTGCAGCCCGGACACCAGAGCTGGAAGAATTCTATGACGATAACCTTGCCCCTCAATTGCGCGACGCTGATCGGTTCAGAATTGATCCATTCAGAAATGTCCCATTCGGGAGCCCGCTTGCCGGCCGGGGCGGCCATGGCGGCCGGCGCGGTTATGGCCAGGGCCGCGATGGCGGCAAGAGCAAGCACAAGAGGCGGAATTTGGCGTGCTGTTTTCATATAATGTACTCCGTGACATGCACGGGAGCGATTGCAGATGGTCAGGGCGGTATCTGTGGACGACATTAGCACCGCTTCGCCCTCACTTGCGATACAAGCGCGCGTGATCTCCCCGGCCGGGCAGGGAGGGAACGCTCCGCTTGATATTGATGCGCCCAGATGCGAGTGCTGGAGCCAGTGGTCTCTCAAGGAATCAGAAAGCCCCTTTTCATGCCCAGTTTGAAAGTCGCAATTCTGCCGGTAACGCCTCTGCAGCAGAATTGCACCCTGATGTATGACGAAGACTCGATGACCGGCGCCGTGTTCGATCCCGGGGGCGACGTGGCGCGCATTCTCGAGGTCGTCGGCGAGGTCGGCTTTGAGGTCGAGAAGATCCTGCTGACGCATGGGCATATCGACCATGCCGGCGGCGCGGCGGAATTGAAGGAGAAGCTCGGCGCGCCCATCGAGGGGCCCCATGAAGCGGACAGGTTCCTGCTCGATGGTCTGGTCGAAACCGCCGCCGAATATGGCATCCCGGGCTCACGCAATGTGACGCCGGACCGCTGGCTCGATGAAGGGGAGACGGTCTCGTTCGGCCCCTTCACGTTTGATGTGCGCCATTGCCCCGGTCACGCGCCGGGCCATGTGGTTTTCATTCACGAGGAGCTGCGTATTTCACAGGTGGGAGATGTGTTGTTCAAAGGATCGATCGGGCGCACCGATTTCCCCTATGGCGATCATGACGCGCTGATAGACGCCATCAAGACCAAGCTGCTAACCCTTGGCGACGATATGTCGTTCATTTGCGGCCACGGACCGCCGGGCACCATCGGCGAGGAGCGGCAGACGAACCCCTTTATCCAGTGATCCACCTGCCGTCGTTCCTCCCTGGGCGGAGAGAGCTCAATTTTTTCGCACATTTTCCGGGCGGCTTCCGGGCGGCAAACCGCGCATATTTCTCCTGAAAATGCGCCAGGAACCTACCTGCAGAGCCGGCGCGGCCCGTTATAGGGCTGGAACGTGCCGCTTCTCGGGTCGAATGAGCGATATCTCTGCGAGCAATAGTTGTACCAGGCCGGCGTCCATGGCGCGGGCGCGTATCTGTATACGGGCGCCGGCACATAGGCGACCGGCGGAGGGGCGTAATAGTAAGGCCCGGGTCCATACCCATAATTATAGTGCCGGCGCTGAGAGCCGGAAATAATCGCGGCGGCGCCGAGCCCAAGCAGTGCGCCGACGGCGAGATTGCGGGTACCGCGGCCCGCTTCAGCCGGTGAAGCCAGCGTCAGGGCTCCAACGGAAAGTGCGGCCGCAACGGCTATTCCTTTGAGAATGGTTTTCGACATGGGGTGCTCTCTCTCCTCTGGCGGTTCCGGGCGGCCCTGGTTTGTCCCCTGCCGGGGCCGGTCCGTATCGTAGATGCAAGAACAATAACAGATGATAGTTGAACGCAGGATGAACAAGGCTTCCGTCGCATATTTTTGTGTATTTTCGGCATTTTTCGCAGTTACGCCGCCGCTCCGAGGATGGTGGCGAGATAGATGAATGTTGCCGTCAGCCCGGCGGCAAAGGTCAACGCGCGTGCCCCGGATGCGCGGCAAGCAGCGATCTTTCCGGTGGCCCTAATGGCATTCCTCAAAGATGCATGAGAATTCGGTCCGTACGCCGTATGACCGGGCCGTAAATCCGCCCCGGCCCAGCTGCGTCACCCGCACGCGGGCCGTGCCGCTGCCCATCAGGCCGAGCCGGCGCGCGCCGCCCCTGCTGACATCGATAATACGCCCGCCGATGAACGGGCCGCGGTCGTTGATGCGCAGGCGCACCGTGCGGCCGTTGCCCAGGTTTTTCACCTCGACAATAGTGCCGAAGGGCAGGGTGCGATGGGCGGCGGTCAGGCCGTCCGGGTTATAGGCCTCGCCATTCGCGGTGACCTTGCCCATCTTGTACCAGGACGCAATGCCGGTCTGCGTGTTCGCCTGCACGGCCGATGCGCCCGCCGCAACGGCGGCGAAAAACCCGAGAGTCGTCAATGCTTTACGCACGAATTTCATGCGGGTGTACTCCTTGTCATTTTTTTGGAGGGTGCCGCGCCCCGGGAGAAGCGGCGCGGCGGAACGGGCGCATCACGCTGCCCGCGGATCGCACGTCACATGCTGCGATTCGTCCAGCATTTTGTGCGGCGCATCAATTTACGCTGCATTGCGGCAGAAACGTGATTCCGGGAAGGAGATTTTGTGATTTTTGCGGGGGGTGTTTTTGGCTAGCGGCTGTTTGGTTTTTCTCACTCACGCAGCACTGACCTCAGCCGTCCGGAATGCTAAAGTCGCGGGCGGCGCTCTCGGGTGAGTCGGTGGTTTCGGGACGCGGACAAAAGGAGACGAGCGATGGATATCACCAGCCTTCTGATTCAGCTGATTGCAGGCGCGGTCGGCGGCAATATTGCCGGTATGGCGCTGAAGAAATTTTCCCTCGGGACACTCGGAAACTCGATTGCCGGTATCCTCGGCGGCGGCATCGGCGCGCAGATACTGGGTCCGTTGATTGCAAACGCCGCGGGCGGAATCCTGGGTGATGTGGCCAGCGGCGGCATTGGCGGCGCGATCCTGATGATCCTCGTCGGCGTCGTCAAAAAGATGATGGCGAAGTAACCCACGCTCAGGTAGCGCGAGTGAAATAGCGCTCATGTAGCGAAGTTGTGACGTCCCTGAAATACCGTGACTGCATTTGTCATCCCGGACAAGCGGCGGCCCGGGCGGTCTGCCTGTCCCGGAGGTCATCCGCTGCGCGATCCGGGATCCAGTCTTTAGCGACGATGAGCATGGCACCACTGCTCTGGATTCCGGCGTTCGCCGGAATGACGGTTGGGTGAGAGGGCTGGGCGCGCTGAGGTTTTAGTGCGCGGGAGGGGTGTAGTGTGTAGGGAATGGAAAGTGTTGATGGAAGTAATTATAATTGTAATTTGAGGAATACGCGGACGACTAGAAAAATACACGAACTCCTTATACCTTCAGCATTTGAATCCGAGACAAGGATTGGGGGATTGGATGCGGGATCTGATAATCACTAAGTTTAGGGTCAAAACCCAATCAGGGTATTGAATTGATGTAGCAAATCAGATTCTGTCTGTCCAAACGGTGATTTGGAGGGCGGAAATGAGCCATCTTTTCTGGTTGAGTGACGAGGCTTGGGCGGCGATCGAACCACATTTGCCCAAGAACCAGCCCGGTACGCGGCGTGTCGATGACCGGCGTGTCATCAGCGGAATATTGCATGTTCTCAAATCGGGCTGCC
>BDTT01000059.1 GCA_002897995.1 bacterium BMS3Bbin10
CTACACCTGCCGCGGCAAGCCCGGCAATTTTGCACCGGGTGTCTCCGCACGCATCCTTCTGGGGCTTGCCGTTCCCCGCAACTTCCGGCCCAGGCAGCTCACCCATTCGGTGCGCATCGTCTGGCCCGGGGGCAAGGGCGACGCCAACCCGGCCAATGACACGGCGCTCGCTACGATTCCCATCGCTGCGCCAACCGCGCCGCCAAAGACGGTAACGCCGGAAGTGGTTCCGCCCAAGTCCGGGCCACGACCCCCGCCGCGTTGCACCGGCGGCAAGCTGCGCGCCGGCAAGCGCTGCGTGTGCCCGCGCGGGAAGATCGAGGTGAGGGGCAGATGCGTCCGGCCCAAAGCCGGGCCGCCACCCCCGCCGCGTTGTACCGGCGGCAAGGTGCGCGCCGGCAAGCGCTGTGTCTGTCCGCGCGGAACGAATGACATTCTGGGCGTTTGCATCCCGGTCAAGGTTGCGCCGCCACCCCCGCCACCTCCGCCGCGTTGCACCGGCGGCAAGGTGCGCGCCGGCAAACGCTGCGTATGCCCGCGCGGGAAGATTGAGGTGAGGGGCAGATGCGTCCGGCCTCCGCCGCCATCGCCGCCGCCTGCGCCGCCGAAGCAGGGCACGATAATCGAGATGATCCCGATGCAGCCTCTCTGCCCCAGCGGTCAATACTGGAACAAATACGCCAAGCCTCCGCGATGCAGCCCCGTTCCCAGGTGAGGGCGCGGAGGGTTGCGTGCGGCCTCAACTGACAAGATAACCCATGAGGTCCCCGCGCCCATTCCGGGTCAGTTCCCTCAAACCTGTCACGGAGTCAGTTTCAAGGAAACAGGGCCGGCACTGCCGATCAATGCCGGATTGCGGCCTCAGGCCAATTCGCGTAGGGAGAGTTGAGAGGGCATGACGCAATAGAGGTGCGCGGCGAGGAGTGATTCAAGCTCCAGGATGGGCCGCGGCTGGACTTCCTTATTGGCGTTTAATGCAGAGTTTTACAAATGTTCAATGCATTGAATAATATATTGTTTTAATGCGCCGGGTCCCGTAGCTCAACCGGATAGAGCGGCGGATTTCTAATCCGCAGGTTGCAGGTTCGAGTCCTGCCGGGATCGCCATCCCCAGCATTTGCGGCTGAAAACCCGCACGATCTCGCCAGATTGCCCCCGTTTCAGCCGATCGCGCGCAGCCGCTTGAACCCGGCGTCCAGATCGGCCTTCAGATCTTCCGTATTTTCCAGCCCGATGTGAAACCGCAGGGCCGGGCCTTCCCCCTTCCATTGGGTGGCTGTCCGGTAGGGCGTTGGATCGAAGGGGATCACCAGGCTCTCATACCCGCCCCATGACGCCCCCATCCCGAACAGCGTCAAACCATCGAGCATGGCCGCGACGGCTTTGTGCGAACAGTCCTTCAGAATGATCGAGAAGAGGCCGGACGCCCCCCTGAAATCACGTTTCCAGAGATCATGCTGCGGGTGGTCTTCGCGCGCGGGATGAATGACCCTCGCAACCTCGGGCCGCCCGGCGAGCCAGTCGGCCATCTCAAGCGCGGAGCGCCAGTGGCGCTCCAGCCGCAGCGAAATGGTTCGCAGGCCGCGCAGGCAAAGCTGTGTGTCCTCCGGCCCCGGGCACTGTCCCAAATCGCCATGCGTCTGCCGCAGTTGTTTGGCTAGGGCTTTGGTTGCCGTGATCGATCCCAGATTGGCGTCGGAATGACCGCTGAAATATTTCGTTCCGGCATTCACGACCAGATCGGCGCCGAGCGCGAGCGGGTTGCAGTAGATTGGCGTTGCCCAGGTGTTATCAGCCAATACCGGCACATCCCGGGCGCGAGCGGCCCTGGCAATAGCCGGCAAATCCTGGATTTCGAATGTCTGCGATCCTGGAGACTCCGTGTAGACCAACTGCGTGTTGTCCTGGATAAGCTCGGCGATGCCATCTGCGATCAAGGGATCGAAATAAGTGATTTCAACGCCCAGCCGTTTCAGGATGCCTTCGCATATTTTGCGCGCGGGCTGATACACGGCGTCGGTTACAAGCACATGGCCGCCCGCGCTCACTACCGAAAGAAGGCTGATACCGCAGGCGGATAATCCTGAAGAGGTGAGCACCGTATGCGCGCCGCCTTCCAGTTCGGTTACCGCGTTCTCCAGCGCCCGTATGGTGGGGGTTCCGCGGCGGCCATAGGTATATTCCTGCGAGTGCGCGCTGAACGCTTCCATGCTCGGATAGAGAATCGTCGATCCCCGGTACAGAGGCGGATTCACGAAACCGTGGCTGTCAAAGGGATTGCCGCCCAGATGCGCCAGCCGAGTCTCTATCTTGTGCCCCCCGGCGCCAGCCTTGCCGGATTCTTTTGATTTGGACATATGGAACGCCTTCGGATGAGAAAATGTGGTTTGAACAGGCGGGAACACGGGCGTCAAGCCCTTGTCCCAACCTTTGGATTTTCTGGGATGGCGGCGCTCGCCATGACAGTGTAAACAAATGCGTGGAAAGTGCCATGGGCAGGTTGCTGCGCATCGGTTTGGCGTTACGGGTTGCAGCAGTGAAAATTCGTTCAGGAATGAAATGGGGCCGGGTTGCGCTGCTCTTCGGCTTTTCGCTCTCGTTGGCCATCTCGCCCGCAATTGCCGCCACACTCGACGATGTTAAAGCCAAAGGCTTTCTGGAATGCGGGGTGAACTATGGACTTCCCGGATTTTCCGACAGCGATGTGAAGGGAAACTGGCGCGGCATGGACGTGGATATTTGCCGCGGCCTCGGCGCGGCAATATTCGGAAGCGCCGACAAGGTGAAGTTCGTGCCATTGACGGCCAAGGAGCGGTTCACCGCGCTTCAGTCGGGCGACGTAGATGTTTTATCGCGCAACACGACCTGGACCATGACCCGCGATACCGCGCTCGGCCTCAACTTTGTAGGCGTGACCTATTATGATGGCCAGGGATTCATGGTGCGCAAGAAACTCGGCGTCACCAGCGTTCTTGAACTTTCCGGCATAACCATCTGCACCCAGTCCGGCACCACTACGGAAATGAATGTCGGCGATTTTTTCAATGCCAGGAAAATGCCCTTCAAACTTGCGACTTTTTCAAAAACCGAAGACACGGTTCAGGCCTATGAGGTGGGTGACTGCGATGCGTTTACGGCCGATGCCTCGCAGCTCTATGCGTTTCGCCTGAAACTGGCCGATCCGGACGCGCATGTGGTGTTGCCTGAAATTATCTCCAAGGAGCCGCTGGGCCCGGTTGTGCGGCAGGGCGATGACCAGTGGTTCAATTTGGTCAAATGGACGGTTTTTGCGCTGCTCGATGCCGAAGAACTCGGTATAACCAGCGCCAACATCGATGAAAAGCGAGCGTCGAAAAATCCCGCGATCCGGCGGCTTCTGGGTCTTGACGGCGATCTCGGGCGCAAGCTGGGCCTGGACAATGACTGGGCGGTCCGGCTCATCAAGGCGGTCGGAAATTATGGTGAAATATTCAAACGGAATGTAGGGTCGGGTTCGCCGCTGAAGATCGCAAGAGGCGTGAACAGGCTTTGGAACAAGGGGGGCATCCATTACGCCCCGCCGGTACGTTAATATTTATTGAGACAATGCTTGAGTGTGAGGCCCAAGAAACGCAATACTCGGGCACGGTTATGGGGGAGTAGCATGGCAAACGCACCAAAACGGAAAAAAGCGCCGGCAAAGAAATCCGCGGACGGTTCGGGAAACGGCCGCGCCGCCAGCCCGGGCGAGATGACCGTCAGCGATGAGGTGGCGATCGATATCAGCGGCATGCATAAATGGTACGGTAATTTCCATGTTCTGAAAGACATCAATCTCAAAGTGAACAAGCGCGAGAGGATTGTGATCTGCGGTCCCTCCGGTTCAGGTAAATCCACGCTGATCCGCTGTATCAACCGGCTCGAAGAACACCAGAGGGGCGACATCATCGTCGATGGCATCGAACTCACGGGCGATCTGAAAAAGATCGATGAGATTCGCCGTGAAGTCGGCATGGTGTTCCAGCATTTCAATCTGTTCCCTCATTTGACCATCCTGGAAAACTGCACGCTTGGCCCCATCTGGGTGCGTAATCTGCCCAAGGCGGAAGCCGAAGAGATCGCAATGAAGTATCTGGAGCGCGTTCAGATTCCGGAGCAGGCGCTCAAATTTCCGGGCCAGCTCTCGGGCGGCCAGCAGCAGCGCGTCGCGATTGCGCGCTCCTTGTGCATGAGCCCCAAGATCATGCTGTTCGACGAGCCGACATCCGCGCTCGATCCGGAAATGATCAAGGAAGTGCTCGACGTGATGGTCAACCTGGCGCATGAGGGCATGACCATGCTCGTGGTGACCCATGAGATGGGTTTTGCCAAAGAGGTGGCCAACCGCGTCGTTTTCATGGACGAGGGGGAGATTATCGAGGAGAACGAGCCCGAGCCGTTCTTCGAAAATCCGCAGCATGAGCGCACAAAACTCTTCCTGAGCCAGATCCTGATCTAGTGCGTATCACCGATAAGCCTGTCCCCGCGAAGGCGGGGATGGAAACCGGTTATCGGAAAAATGATACGCATAAACAAAGCCAAGATCGCGGTTTTGATTCCATCAAAACATGAAGCGATCTAGCCGCGGTTGCCTGCCGGCGTTCTGAAAGGCGCGATTTTTAATCGCCCGTTTCGATGGGCAGGGTGTCGCCGGCGCCCCATTCGCTCCATGAGCCGTCGTAAACCGAGGTCTGGCGGTGGCCGAGTATTGCCAGCGCCAGGGTCAGAATGCTCGCGGTCACGCCGGAACCGCAGGTGTTGGCGATGGGCCGCGAGAGGTCAACGCCGGCATTCCTGAAAATCTTTTTCAAGTCTTCCGCCGGCTTGAACGTGCCATCCGAGTTCAGCAGATCGGAGTAGGGCAGGTTGAGCGAGCCTGGAATATGCCCCGATCTCAAGCCTTCTCTGGGTTCCGGAGCCTCCCCGCGAAAGCGGTCCGCGGCGCGCGCGTCGACGATTTGCGCCGATTTATCGGAGGTCATGGCGAGGATTTCATCGCGGTCACGTATAAGTTCGGCATTTCGTCTGGAGGTGAAATGCCTTGGGCCGCGCGTTTGCGGCGGACCCTCCGCCAGGGGGCGGTCTTCAGCCTTCCATTTGGCAAGCCCGCCATTCAGCACGGCCACGTCTTCTTTGCCCATCGCCCGGAACGTCCACCACACCCGGGCGGCTGAAAATATGCCCTGTGCATCATAGATAACCAGCCGCATGCCATCTCCGATCCCCATCTTCCTCATGGCTGAGGAAAACTGCTCGGGGCTCGGCAGCATATGCGGCAGCGGAATGCGGGTGTCGGCAATCTTGTCGATATCGAAAAATACGGCCCCCGGTATGCGCGATTCCAGATGTTCCTGATAGGGGTCGCGCCCCGCGCCCGGCAAATACCAGGTGGCATCGATTACGGCCAGATCCGGCGCATCGAGATGTTCGGCCAGCCAGCCGGTTTCCACCAGCCATTTGTCTGACAAATCCGGCATGGGTTCGTGGCCCTCCCAAATATTCCAGCTGCCCCTCAGGACAGGACTATGCGGACGCGCCTGTTTTGCGCGCCTTTCTTTTCAATCTTCGAGACCCGAAGCGAACCGATTTCGCGCGTGTTCGCCACATGAGTGCCGCCGCAGGGTTGCAGATCGACATCGCCGACCGCGATCATTCGAACTTTCCCCGCGCCGGTCGGTGGTTTGACGGCCATGGTGCGCACAAGGTCCGGCTGCGCGGCCAATTCCTCATCGCTGATCCACTTCATGGAAACGGGCAAATCCCGCAGTGCCAGCTTGTTGAGTTCTTCCGACAAGGCATCCTTGTCGAGACCGGCATCGGGAATGTCGAAATCGAGCCGGCCCTGGCCCTCGCCAATGGAGCCCCCGGTTACAGGATAGGGGAGGACGGCACAAAGCAAATGCAGCGCCGTGTGGACCCGCATGCGAGCGTAGCGCAGGTCCCAGTCGAGGACGCATTGCACTTTTTCTCCCGCGCCAAGCGCGCTGGAGCCCTCCTCCGGCACATGAATGATCGCGCCGCTGTCCTTGTCGCAGAGGGTCGTGGCGATCGAAATATCCGTGCCGTCCGGGCGCTTCAGGGTGCCGGCGTCTCCAGGCTGGCCGCCGCCGGTGGGGTAAAATACGGTTCTGTCCAGAATGATGCCGCCGCGTTCATTGACCCCTGAGACTTCGGCTTCACAGCATTTTGCATAGCTGTCTTCACGAAACAGTTCCTGCGTCTTGTTCATATTCGCATGCCCGCCATCGGCTCTTGTTTCACACAGACCATCGGCTCTTGTTTCACACAGAAACGTCCGGGATTTCCGGAGAGGGCCGATCCAGCCAGGGCGGCGCCGGCAATCCCTTCTCCTTCAGGAAGGCCGGGTTGAACAGCTTGCTTTGATACCGGCTGCCATGGTCGCACAGAACTGTCACGATGGTGTGTCCGGGCCCTAAGTCTTTGGCCAGCCGGATTGCCCCCGCGACATTGATGCCGCTGGAGCCGCCCAGCAGCAGGCCTTCCTTCTCCGCCAGTTCGAACAGGACGGGAATGGCTTCTTCGTCGGGGATGATATAGGGGCGCTCGACCTTGATATCTTCAATGATGCAGGTCGATCGCCCCAGCCCAATTCCCTCCGCGACCGAGCCCCCTTCAGACGCCTTCGCCTCGCCCGTCGAAAACAGAGAATACATCGCCGCGCCGCACGGGTCGGCGCAGCCGATAACGATGTCCGGGCTTTTTTCGCGCAAATAGGTTGAAACCCCCGCGATGGTGCCGCCGGTGCCGATGGCGCAGATAAACCCGTCTATCCTGCCGCCCGTCTGCTCCCAGATCTCCGGGCCGGTGGTCGCATAGTGTGCCTTGCGGTTGTCCATATTGTTCCACTGATCCGCGAATAGCACGCCATGGGGCTCGCTCTCGGCCAGCTTCTCCGCCAGCCGCCGCGCGATATGCTGGTAGTTGTTGGGGTTCTTGAAGGGCAGGGCGGGGACCTCGATCAGGGTGACTCCGGCAAGGCGCAGAATATCCTTCTTCTCCTGGCTCTGTGTCTCGGGGATAACAATCCAGGTCCGGTAATTGCGCGCGCTCGCCACGAGGGCGATTCCGATGCCGGTATTTCCCGCCGTCCCCTCAACGATCAGCCCGCCGGGCTTCAGATCGCCGCGCGCCTCCGCTTCGAGGATCATCTGCCGGGCGGCCCGGTCCTTGACCGATTGTCCCGGATTAAGGAATTCCGCCTTGCCGAGAATGGTGCAGCCGGTTGCCTGGGAAGGGCCCCGCAGCTTGATGAGAGGTGTGTTGCCGATCGCATCGACAACGCTTGTTTTTATATCCAAGGGAACTGCCTTCCAATTCCGGGGTTATGGCCTGAAGCAATACCGGTCAGCCTACAAATGGCGGACCCGCTCCGCAACCGCTACCCGCGCCGCCAAAAGTCGGCAGTTTGGCCTTGATACCCCGGCATGTGGCGGCGGAGCATCCACTTTCCGCAATTGCATGCCCGCTTCTGTCAGTTTGCCACACCTCAAACTTTCAAACCATCGTCGCAATAGGCTAGCGGCAATCAAATCCTCTGTGATATAGGATGCGCGTCCCGAGGCGGGCGTGGTGGAATTGGTAGACACGCCAGATTTAGGATCTGGTGGCTTTGGCCGTGGGGGTTCAAGTCCCTCCGCCCGCACCAAAACGTCAACGGCCCGGAATGATAAAGACGGTATCCCGAAACACTTAATCAGGTTCTAGAAGCAAGACAGTCATGGAAATCACCGAAATAACATCGGACGGCCTGAAACGCGAACTCAAGGTCACAATCGGCGCAAGCGAACTCGAAAAGCGGGTCAAGGCGCGTCTGGACGAATTGAAGAATCAGGTCAATTTGAAAGGGTTCCGTCCCGGCAAGGTTCCCTTGAATCACCTGCGCAAGATTTATGGACGCTCCGTCATGGCCGAGGTGCTGGAAAAAACGATTTCCGAAAGCACCCAGAAAGCGATTTCGGACCGCAAGGAGCGCCCGGCGCTGGAACCGGATATTTCGGTGACCGAGGACAAGGACGAGATGGAGAAAGTGATCGCGGGAGACGCCGACCTCGCATACACCATTTCATTCGAGGTGCTGCCGGAATTCGAAATTACCGACCTTGCGAAATTGAAATTCGAGAAGCTGATTGTCGACGTCGGCGAGGAGGAGATTGAGACAGGGCTGAAGAACATCCACGAAGACGCCGTCACCTACACAAAAAAAGAAGGCAAGGCCGAAGACGGCGATCAGGTCACGATTGACTATACCGGCAAGATCGACGGCAAGGAGTTTGACGGCGGCAGCGCCGAGGATGCGCCGATCGTTTTGGGCAAGGGGCAGTTTATCCCCGGTTTCGAAGAAGGTCTGACCGGCGTAAAGGCCGGCGACAAGAAGGTCATCGACTGCAAGTTCCCCGATGAATATCTGGCCAAGGAGCTGGCCGGGAAAAACGCCAGGTTCGACGTCACGGTCAAGGAGGTCGCGGCGCCGGAACTGGTGGAACTTGACGACGATTTCGCCAAAAAAATCGGTTTCGAAACTCTCGCCGCGCTGCGAGAGGGGGTGGAGGCCAAGCTCAAGGAAGACTTTGAGGCCACTTCGCGCGCAAAATTAAAACGCAGCCTGCTCGATGGCCTTGACGAAGCCCACAAATTCGAACTGCCGGCCTCGCTTATCGACCGGGAGTTCGGATCGGTCTGGCAACAGGTCAACTCGGAACTGGAAAAAGCCGGCCGCAGTTTTGAAGACGAAGGCACATCTGAGGAAAAGGCCCGCAAGGAATATCAAGAGCTGGCCGAACGGCGTGTGCGTCTTGGTCTCGTGCTGTCGGAAATCGGCGAGAAGAATACCATCAAGATTTCCGACGAAGAAGTGCACCAGGCGCTTATCGAGCGCGCGCAGCAGTTCCCGGGCCAGGAACGTGAAGTCTACGAATATTATCAGAAAAACCCTGAAGCCCGGGCTGAACTTCGCGTGCCGATTTTTGAAAACAAGGTTGTCGATTTTATTCTTGAGTTGGCGACGGTAAGCGAAAAGAAAGTTACGGCCAAAGAACTGTTCGAAGACGGCGAAAAAGATGGCGAAAAAGACGCCGACGCATAACCGGACTTTAACGGCGCCAGAGGCGCCTGCGCCGCCGGGTGGATGCGAGACCGAGGTCTGATTTTTTTTCAGCCCGCGTTAACCCGTATTGAGACGAATCGGCTATCAGTTATGCCGGTTTTGCCTTGGGCCTGCCCAATTGGCACGGCATCAAGTGCAGATCGAACAAGGAGAAAAGCGCGCATGCGAGACCCCATCGATACCTATATGAACACTCTCGTGCCCATGGTGGTCGAGCAAACCAACCGTGGCGAGCGGGCCTATGACATTTTTTCCCGGCTTCTCAAGGAGCGGATAATCTTTTTGACGGGTCCGGTTGAGGACACAGTGGCGTCTCTTGTAACGGCGCAAATGCTGTATCTTGAGGCGGAGAACCCGAAGAAAGAAATCTCAATGTACATCAATTCGCCCGGCGGGGCGGTGACCTCCGGCATGGCGATCTACGACACGATGCAGTTCATCCGTCCGCCCGTTTCGACATTGTGTATCGGGCAGGCTGCTTCAATGGGATCGCTGCTGCTGGCGGCGGGTGAGAAAGGCAAGCGGTTTGCCCTGCCTAATTCCCGCATCATGGTGCACCAGCCCTCAGGCGGATTTCAGGGTCAGGCCACCGATATCGAACTTCACGCCAGGGAAATACTCGCTTTGCGTGAACGTCTCAACAAGGTTTATTCCCACCATACCGGACAGTCGGTCGACAAGATCGCGACCGCACTTGAGCGAGACAACTTCATGACCGGGGAGGCGGCGCAGAAGTTTGGCATCATCGATGAAGTCATCAAGCGCCGGGAGGCGCCGGACGACGAAAGCAGCGCCGATGACAAGTCCAGGGGGGACGATTCTTAGATAAAATCGGCATCCGGCCTCTACTTGGCTTGAGTCCTGCATTAGAATGCCCAATTGCAATATCACGAGAGTGTGTTGATTTGTAACTTGCCTGCGTATCAATGCCGACCAATTTGAAATGTAAACTTCCGGGCCCCTGAACGGAAACGCAATATGGCTGGCCCAGTAAGGTAACTATGTGGAGAGGATGCATTGCGCGATTAATCAATTCTTGAACAATGCGCGAATAGCATGTTCAGTTCGTAGATAAGGGTGCTTTTCCTGTTTCTATCCGGCCTGCACGCATCCCGCTTGGATTAAGTCGTCAGTATGGTTTTGCCGGCAGCATTCCCTACCTGCCACTGGACGGGAAACCGAGACCTGGGTGAGTAGTATGAGCAAATCAAGCGGAAACGATTCCAAGAACACACTGTATTGTTCCTTCTGCGGGAAGAGTCAGCACGAAGTCCGGAAGCTGATCGCCGGACCGACCGTTTTCATCTGCGATGAATGCGTCGAGTTGTGCATGGACATCATCCGCGAGGAGAACAAGAGCTCGCTCGTGAAATCGAGTGACGGTGTTCCGCCGCCCGAAGAAATCTGCACGGTTCTCGACGACTATGTCATCGGTCAGGAACATGCCAAGCGCGTGCTCTCGGTCGCGGTTCACAATCACTATAAACGCCTCAACCACGCCGGAAAAAACAGCGATGTCGAGCTCTCCAAATCCAACATCCTGTTGATTGGCCCCACCGGGTGCGGAAAGACACTTCTTGCGCAAACCCTTGCCCGCATCCTCGACGTGCCATTCACCATGGCGGACGCAACAACGCTTACCGAAGCAGGCTATGTTGGCGAGGACGTTGAAAATATCATTCTGAAATTGCTGCAATCCGCCGACTACAATGTCGAGCGCGCGCAGCGCGGCATCGTCTATATCGATGAGGTCGACAAGATCAGCCGTAAATCCGACAACCCCTCCATCACCCGCGACGTTTCAGGCGAGGGCGTTCAGCAGGCGCTGCTGAAGATTATGGAAGGCACTGTGGCCAGTGTCCCGCCGCAAGGCGGACGCAAGCATCCCCAGCAGGAGTTCCTGCAGGTCGATACGACGAATATCCTCTTCATTTGCGGCGGCGCCTTCGCCGGGCTTGAGAAGATCATCGCCAAGCGCGGCCGCACGACCTCGATTGGGTTTGGCGCGACTGTCGAAGCGGACGATGAACGCAAAATGGGCGAGCTTCTCAAGAGCGTGGAGCCCGAGGATTTGCTGAAATTCGGCCTCATTCCGGAATTTATCGGACGTGTCCCGGTCCTCGCCACGCTGGAGGATCTCGATGAGGAGGTTCTGGTGAGAATCCTGTCCGAACCGAAAAATGCGCTTGTGAAACAGTATCAGCGCCTTTTCGAAATGGAGGATGTCCAGCTCACATTTTCCGAAGAAGCGTTATCCAGCATTGCGCGCAGGGCTATCCATCGCAAAACCGGCGCGCGGGGCCTGCGGTCCATCATGGAGGGAATATTGCTGGATACGATGTTTGATCTGCCCGGGTTCAAAGGCATTGAAGAGATCGTGATCTCTCCCGAGGTGGTTGACGGCAGCGCGCGTCCATTGCGGATTTATTCCGAACGTGCGGAAGAAATCGAGTCCAGCGCTTGATCGGCGGCCTTCGGCTTCCTACATTCTTTCCTGTCTGAGCCGCCGATTCCTGTCCATCATGAACCCGCTGCGCCGGGCTTTTACGGCTGGCGCCGCGCATGCTTGACCGGGAGACAGGTGGCGTCCACCATAACCGGCATGCTTGACCGCAACACCGAGGCTGAATAAACGGCCGTATTGCGTTATAGAGTATCGTTCGTACGATTCGATGGGTATGCAGGTCGACGGATTTAACTTACGAATCGTCATAGTGTTGTGTGAGCGGGACAATACGACACGTCAGCCAGGATGGTTAAGATGACCGAAGAGCAAGAAAAAGAACCAGTCAAATCAAGCAGGGGCGATGCCTATCCGGTATTGCCGCTTCGCGATATTGTGGTCTTCCCGCACATGATCGTGCCACTTTTTGTCGGCCGCGAAAAATCGATCAACGCCCTGGAGGAAGTGACCGATACCGACAAGCAGATTCTGCTTGTCGCCCAGAAAAATGCCGGCGATGACGAGCCGTCTTCGAAGGATATTTACACGGTGGGGACTCTTGCCTCCGTGCTGCAGCTTCTCAAGTTGCCCGACGGGACGGTCAAGGTCCTGATCGAGGGGACCGAGCGCGTCGAGATCGATAAGTATCTCGAGAACGAAGAGTATTTCGAGGCCGTCACCAATCCCATCGAGGAGGATCTGGGGACGATTGATGAAATCGAAGCCTTGTCGCGCTCCGCCATCGGCCAGTTTGAAAGTTATGTCCGGCTTAACAAGAAGATCTCGCCTGAGGTGCTGGGGACAGTCACGCAGATCGACGACTATGCGAAACTGGCGGACACGATCGCGTCGCATCTGGCAATCAAGATTGCCGACAAGCAGGAGATACTTGAAACCATCTCTGTCACGAGCCGGCTTGAACGCGTCTACACGCTTATGGAAAGCGAGATTTCGGTACTCCAGGTCGAGAAGAAAATTCGTTCGCGCGTGAAGCGGCAGATGGAGAAGACGCAGCGCGAGTATTATTTGAATGAGCAGATGAAGGCCATTCAGAAAGAACTCGGAGATGTGGAAGACGGCCGTGACGATATTTCCGAACTCGAGGAAAAGATCGAATCCACGCGCCTCTCCAAGGAAGCAAAGGAAAAAGCCACCGCGGAATTGAAAAAGCTCAAGCAGATGAGCCCGATGTCGGCGGAAGCCACCGTTGTACGCAATTACCTGGATTGGCTTTTGAACATCCCGTGGGGCGTCAAGGGCAAGATCAAGAAGAACCTGGACGAAGCGCAGAAGATTCTCGATGAGGACCATTACGGTCTTGAGAAAGTCAAGGAACGCATCGTCGAGTATCTGGCGGTTCAGGCCCGCACCAACAAACTCAAAGGTCCGATCCTGTGCCTTGTCGGACCTCCCGGCGTTGGCAAGACGTCGCTTGGCAAATCAATCGCACGCGCCACGGGGCGTGAATTTTTGCGGATGTCTCTTGGCGGCGTGCGCGATGAAGCCGAGATTCGCGGTCATCGGCGGACCTATATCGGCTCGATGCCCGGCAAAGTCATCCAGTCCATGAAAAAGGCGAAGAAAACCAATCCGCTGTTCCTGCTCGATGAGATCGACAAAATGGGGGCCGATTTCCGGGGCGATCCGGCGTCCGCCCTGCTTGAGGTGCTGGACCCCGAACAGAACCATAACTTCAACGACCATTATCTGGAGGTCGACTACGACCTCTCCAATGTCCTTTTCATCACCACGGCGAACACGCTGAACATTCCGCCCGCGCTGATGGATCGGATGGAAATCATCCGCATCGCCGGTTACACGGAAGATGAAAAAGTGGAAATTGCGCGGCGCCATCTGATCCCCGAGTTGCAGAAGACTCATGCCCTGTCGGAAAAAGAATGGAAAATTGACGCCGCCGCACTTAAGGAGGTGATCCGGCGCTATACGCGTGAAGCCGGGGTGCGCAACCTTGAACGCGAATTGGCCAAACTCGCCCGCAAGTCGGTGAAGGAACTTCTCACGTCCGAGAAGAAAGCCATCTCCATAACAATGGATAATATCCAGGATTTCCTGAGCATCCCGAAATTCCGGTATGGAGAGACCGAACGCGAAGATCTGGTCGGCGTTGTCACGGGCCTTGCCTGGACCGAGACCGGCGGCGAGCTGCTCACCATTGAAGGCGTCATGATGCCCGGCAAGGGCAAGATGACGGTTACCGGCAATTTGCGCGATGTCATGAAAGAGTCCATTCAGGCTGCAAATGCCTATGTAAAATCAAGGGCCGCCAACTTTGGCATCGAGCCGCCATTGTTCGACAAGCGCGACATTCACGTCCATGTCCCCGAAGGCGCCACGCCGAAAGAGGGCCCCTCGGCCGGCGTCGCCATGGCGACGGCAATTATTTCCGTCATGACCGGCATCCCGGTTCGCAAGGATGTCGCCATGACCGGCGAAATAACCCTGCGGGGCCGTGTCCTCCAGATCGGCGGACTGAAGGAGAAACTTCTCGCGGCGCTGCGCGGAGGCGTAAAGACCGTAATTATTCCAGAAGAGAACGCCAAGGAACTCGTGGAAATACCGGACGAGCTGAAAAACAAGCTTGAAATTATTCCGGTTTCTCTGATTGACGATGTTCTTAAGATAGCACTTGCGCGTGCGCCGGAACCCATTGAATGGGACGAGGCGCGGGCGGCTGAAGCGGCTTCGGTCTCGAAGGAAAAAGACGCCTCTACCGGCGTAACGGCGCACTGATTTTCATGCTGTGCGCGCCCGGCATGTCCCGCTTCCGCCGGCGACAGTAACTGTCGTACAAAAAAACCTAATTTTTGACAGTTTTCTGCGCTTTTTTCAGGTAGTATATCGCGAGTCGTTAGCGATTCGGGAAATGCCCGTATGCGTTAACAAGTGCAATTAGCGACTCGTTCAAAACAGCAATCGAAAGGACAGGCCCGTGAATAAAACAGAGCTGGTCTCACTCGTTGCGCAGAAAGCGCAGATTTCCAAAGAATCCGCAGCGGAAGCTGTCGATGCCACGTTCAACGGCATCGCGTCCGCCCTGCAGTCCGGCGATACCGTCAGGATCGTTGGCTTCGGAAACTTCCAGGTTGCACATCGCAAGGCATCAAATGGCCGCAACCCGCGTACCGGTGAACCCATCCAGATTCCGGCGTCGCAAATACCCAAATTCAAGGCTGGCAAGGCGCTCAAGGAAGCGGTCAACAGCTAAGGGTGACACACTGCATCATGCTTGAAAGCCCCGCCGGTTATGGCGGGGCTTTTTTTCTCCTGACCTCTTGCCTTTGTCCGGCAAGGCGTCCTAATTCGTCGCGAAGGGGCGGTTAGCTCAGATGGGAGAGCACCTGGTTTACACCCAGGGGGTCGGCAGTTCGATCCTGTCACCGCCCACCATTTATCGGTCAAGCCTGTATCGCCGGGCTTGACCGTAGTGATACACTGTCATACACCGGGTCGCTCTTCGGGACGCGGCTAAGATAAAGTCCCTTGCAAGGGGGTGTAGCTCAGTTGGTTAGAGCGCTGGCCTGTCACGCCAGAGGCCGCGGGTTCGAGTCCCGTCACTCCCGCCACTTACATCCGAAAATTTCCCTGTTTTCAACAGTGTTGCGGACACTCGCCGTCGTGTCCGCTTCGTGCTTGCCATGCAAATTCAGGTGCGCTAAAGCCTCGCTTAAGTGAATACTTCTCCAATCGACTCATTGCAGCGGAGACGGACTATCCTCTACAATATCAATAAGGGAATCGGAGCCGGCCGCTGAATTGCCGGCCGGTTGGCTCTCGCAGTATCTGTGTGGCGATAGAATGCCCCGGCATCTCCGTCACTGGAGCGAAGGGCGCAACATGAAAAAGCGGGCGAGGTCATGAACGAACTGCTCCTGGACTATCTACCGGTCGTCATATTCATGGGCGTTGCCCTTGTCATAGGCGTGATGATGATGGCCATGCCATTCATGGTTGCGGTTTCAAATCCCGACCCCGAAAAAGTCTCGGCCTATGAATGCGGGTTCAAGGCGTTTGACGACGCGCGAATGAAATTCGACGTGCGCTTCTATCTGGTCGCGCTGCTTTTCATCATCTTCGACCTTGAAGTGGCTTTCCTTTTCCCCTGGGCCGTGGCGTTCAAGGAGGTCGGCGCCTTCGGGTTCTGGTCCGTCATGGTTTTTCTCGGCGTGCTCACCATCGGCTTCATTTACGAATGGCGTAAAGGTGCGCTCGAATGGAATTGATCCCTGCACCGGCATTTGACCATCGCCGCGACGGCGTGGGCGGGCCCGCGGGCTTGACCGAGATGTCGCCGTATTTTGCGGAAATCTCCAACGAGCTGGCGGATAAGGGATTTATCGTCACATCCACCGATGAGATTATAAACTGGGCACGCACCGGTTCACTCATGTGGATGACATTCGGTCTGGCATGTTGCGCGATTGAGATGATGCAGGCTTCGATGCCGCGTTACGATGTCGAGCGTTTCGGGTTTGCCCCGCGTGCCAGCCCGCGACAATCTGACGTTATAATTGTTGCCGGAACATTGACCAACAAGATGGCACCGGCCATCCGTAAGGTCTATGACCAGATGCCCGAGCCTCGTTACGTTATTTCCATGGGCAGTTGCGCCAACAGCGGCGGTTACTATCACTACTCCTACTCTGTCGTGCGGGGCTGCGACCGTGTGTTGCCGGTCGACATTTATGTGCCAGGCTGTCCTCCGACAGCTGAAGCGCTGCTATACGGGATTCTGCTTTTACAGAAGAAGATTCGCAGAACAGGAACAATAGAGCGCTAGCCAGGCGGGCAGGCGGGGATAAGATGGACGGTGCTCTCAGAGACATCGGGGAATATTTGGCCGAAGCGCTCGGCGACACGGTTGTCACCGGCTGGGGTGTTGCCCATGGAGATCTGACGCTTGCGGTCGCGCGCGAATCCGTTCCTGAAACACTGAAGTTTCTGAAAGGCGACGCGCGCTGCCTGTTCGATTGTTTCATCGACATCGCCGGCGTCGACTATCCTGAGCGCAAGCGCCGTTTCGATGTGGTTTATCATCTCCTCAGCCCGCGCCAGAATCTGCGTATCCGCGTCAAGACCAGCACCGATGAAACAACACCGGTCCCAAGTGTGGTCGATATCTTTCCCGGCGCGAACTGGTTCGAGCGTGAAGCCTTCGATCTTTTCGGGATCCTGTTTTCAGGCCATCCCGATTTGCGCCGTATCCTGACGGACTACGGATTTCAGGGGCATCCCCTGCGCAAGGATTTCCCGCTCACCGGGTTTGTCGAGATGCGATATGACGAAGATCTGAAACGGGTCGTCTACGAGCCTGTAAAACTCGCCCAGGAGTTCCGTTCCTTTGACAATATGAGCCCGTGGGAGGGAGCTGAATATTTGCTCCCTGGCGACGAAAAAGCCGATACGTCCGAAAACGGGGAGACCTCTTCGTGAGGGAAACACACAAACCCCGTCGCAAGCACTGGTTTAACGCACGCATGGGCGGCGGATGCGCCAGAACATGCGCGAGACCGAGTTTGAGTAATGGCTGAAACCGAGATCCGCAACTTCACCATCAATTTCGGGCCGCAGCATCCCGCTACCCATGGCGTGCTGCGCCTCGTTATGGAACTCGACGGGGAAGTCGTGGAGCGCTTGGATCCGCATATCGGACTTTTGCATCGCGGCACCGAGAAACTGATCGAGCATAAGACCTACCTCCAGGCGGTGCCCTATTTCGACCGTCTCGATTATGTCGCGCCGATGAATCAGGAGCATGCGTTCGCGCTTGCGGTCGAAAAACTGCTGCGTATCGAAGTGCCCCGGCGGGGGCAGCTCATTCGCATCCTCTATTCGGAAATCGGCCGGATTTTGTCCCATCTGCTCAATGTCACGACACAGGCCATGGATGTGGGCGCGCTGACGCCGCCGCTCTGGGGCTTTGAGGAACGCGAAAAACTGATGATTTTCTACGAGCGTGCGTCGGGCTCGCGAATGCATGCGGCATATTTTCGCCCCGGAGGCGTGCATCAGGATCTGCCCGGCGAACTCATCGACGATATCGAGGCCTTCTGCGATCCTTTTTTGAAGGTGCTGGATGATATCGAGGGATTGCTGACGGACAACCGTATTTTCAAGCAGCGCAACGCGGACATCGGCGTGGTTTCCCTTGAAGACGCCTTCGGCTGGGGGTTCTCGGGCGTCATGGTGCGTGGCGCCGGCGCGGCCTGGGATTTGCGCAAATCCCAGCCCTATGAATGTTATGAAGAGCTTGAATTCGACGTGCCCGTCGGCAAGAACGGCGATTGCTATGACCGGTATCTCGTTCGCATGGAAGAGATGCGCCAGTCCGTCGGCCTGATGCGGCAATGCTGTCAAAAATTGCGCGAACAGGGGGGGCCTATTTCGGTTTCAAATCGGAAAATCGTGCCGCCGAAACGAGGCGAAATGAAGCGCTCGATGGAAGCGCTGATTCATCATTTCAAACTCCACACGGAAGGCTATCACGTACCTAAAGGCGAGGTTTATTCGGCCGTGGAGGCCCCCAAGGGAGAATTTGGCGTCTATCTCATATCCGATGGCACGAACAAGCCCTACCGCTGCAAAATCCGCGCACCCGGTTTCGCCCATCTCCAGGCCCTGGATTTCCTGTGCTGCGGACACATGCTCGCCGACTGCTCAGCCATCATGGGTTCTATCGATATCGTCTTCGGGGAGGTGGACCGATGAGCGTGCGCCGCCTTGACCCGATCCAGCCCGAGAGCTTCAAATTCTCGGCCGCGAACATGCGTTGGGCCAAGGCTCAGGTCAAAAAATATCCCAAGGGTAAACAGGCCTCCGCCGTGATCCCGTTATTGTGGCGCGCGCAGGAGCAGCATGACGGCTGGCTGCCGGAACCGGCACTCAGGGTCGTGGCCGAGATGCTGGATATGGCCCCGATCCGCGTCTATGAGGTCGCCACCTTTTACACCATGTTCAACCTGTCTCCGGTTGGGAAAAATTTTGTTCAGCTGTGCGGAACGACGCCTTGCTGGCTGCGCGGGGCGGATGACCTGAAGGCGGTCTGCCGGCGCGTGATCGGAGAGCAGAATCAGGTGACCGAGGACGGCATGCTGTCCTGGCTGGAAGTGGAATGCCTCGGGGCCTGCACCAATGCTCCGATGGTCCAGATCAACAAGGACTATTTCGAAGATTTGACGGCGGAGAACTTTGAAGAACTGCTGACCGATTTGCGCGAGGGCAGGGACGTGAAGCCGGGCCCGCAAAATGGCCGGCAATTCTCCTGTCCCGAGGGAGGGGCAACGACGCTGCTAAATGCTACAGCCTCTTCAAGTGCGAAACGCTCAACGAAATCAACAGCTAAAGCCAAGCCTGGGAGAGGCGGGAAATAATGCTGAAAGACCAGGACCGCATTTTCCGCAACCTTTATGGATTTGAGGATCCGGGCCTCAAGGGTGCGAAGAAGCGCGGCGCGTGGGACGGCACCAGGAAGTTTCTGGCCAATGGCCGCGACTGGGTCGTCAATGAGGTCAAGGCATCGGGTCTTCGCGGCCGCGGCGGCGCCGGGTTCCCGACGGGACTCAAGTGGTCCTTCATGCCCAAGGCGTCGGACGGACGCCCGCACTATCTCGTCGTCAATGCCGACGAATCGGAGCCCGGCACCTGCAAGGACCGGGAAATCATGCGCCACGATCCGCATTTGCTGATCGAGGGCAGCCTGATCGCCGGTTTCGCCATGGGGTCGAACACCGGATACATCTATATCCGCGGCGAGTTCATCCGCGAGCGCGAGGCGCTTCAGGCGGCCATCGACGAGGCCTATGACGCCAAGCTCATCGGCAAGAACAACAAGCATGGGTGGGATTTCGATCTCTATCTGCACCATGGCGCCGGCGCCTATATCTGCGGTGAGGAGACGGCCCTTCTGGAAAGCCTGGAAGGCAAGAAGGGCCAGCCGCGCCTCAAACCCCCATTCCCCGCGATGGCGGGGCTTTATGGCGCCCCCACCACGGTCAACAATGTGGAGAGCATTGCGGTTGTGCCGGATATTCTCAGGCGCGGCGCAAGCTGGTTTTCCGGCCTTGGCCGCCCCAATAATGTGGGTACGAAACTTTTCTGCATTTCGGGGCATGTGAACCGGCCCTGCAATGTGGAAGAGGAGATGGGCATCACACTCAGGGAATTGCTTGAGCGCCACGCAGGCGGCGTGCGCGGGGGCTGGGGCAATCTTCTGGCCGTCATTCCCGGCGGCTCATCGGTCAGGTGCCTGCCCGCGGATCTGTGTCCGAACCTGATTATGGATTTCGATTCGCTGTCGGCCCTGAAATCGGGCCTTGGAACGGCCGCCGTTATCGTCATGGACAAGAGCACCGACATCATCCGCGCCATCGCCCGGCTGTCCTATTTTTACAAACATGAAAGCTGCGGCCAGTGCACGCCGTGCCGCGAGGGAACGGGGTGGATGTACCGCGTCCTCGATCGCATGGCGCGCGGGCAGGCGCACAAACGCGAAATCGATATGCTGCTCGAGGTGAGTTATCAGATCGAGGGCCACACAATCTGTGCGCTCGGCGACGCGGCCGCCTGGCCGGTTCAGGGGCTCATCACCCACTTCCGGCATGTGATCGAGGAACGCATTGACCAGTACAGCGCCAGCCCGGAGCCCGAGGGCGAAGTGCGCGAACCGGTGGCGGCGGAGTAGGTGAGGGAAAATTGAGGTCCGGATATGCCAAAACTGATCATTGACGGCGCCGAGATCGAGGTCGAGGACGGCATCACGCTGATTCAGGCGTGTGAGGAAGCCGGCGTGGAAATACCCCGTTTCTGCTATCACGAGCGCTTGTCGGTCGCCGGCAACTGCCGCATGTGCCTTGTCGAGGTGGCGGGCATGCCCAAGCCCATCGCGTCCTGCGCGCTCGGCGTCAATGATCTGCGCCCGGGGCCCAACGGCGAACCGCCGGAAATTATCACCAAGTCCAAAACCGTGAAAAAGGCGCGCGAAGGCGTGATGGAATTCCTGCTCATCAATCACCCGCTCGATTGCCCGATCTGCGATCAGGGCGGGGAATGCGATTTGCAGGACCAGGCCATGGCCTATGGCGTCGATGGCAGCCGCTTCAAGGAAAACAAGCGCGCCGTGGAAGACAAGTATATCGGGCCGCTTATCAAGACCATCATGAACCGCTGTATCCATTGTACGCGCTGCGTGCGGTTCATGACCGAAGTGGCGGGCGTGGAAGAGCTCGGCATGGCGGGCCGGGGCGAGGACGTTGAAATCACCACCTATCTGGAGCAGGGCATGATGTCGGAGATGTCCGGCAATGTGATTGATCTGTGCCCCGTTGGCGCGCTGACCTCAAAGCCCTACGCCTTCGCGGCGCGGCCCTGGGAATTGCGCAAGACCGAATCCATCGACGTGATGGACGCAATGGGCGCCAATATCCGGGTCGATACGCGCGGCCGCGAAGTCATGCGCATCCTGCCGCGCAACCATGACGAGATCAATGAGGAGTGGATTTCCGATAAATCGCGCTTCATCTGGGACGGGCTGCGGACCCAGCGCCTGGACCAGCCCTATGTGCGTGTCCGCGGCAAGTTGCGCACCGCCACCTGGGATGAGGCCTTTGCGGCCATCGCCAGAAAATTGAATCGCGCCAAGGGCTCCCGCATTGCGGCGCTCGCCGGCGACCTGGCCGGCGCGGAGGAAATGTTCGCGCTGAAAGACCTCATGACGCGGCTTGGCTCGCCCAATATCGACTGCCGTCAGGACGGGGCCGCCATTGATCCGGCAAAGGGGCGCGGCGGCTACCTGTTCAATTCAGGCCTGGGCGGAATCGATACGGCGGATGCACTGCTGCTGATTGGCTGTAATCCGAGAACCGAGGCCACCGTCCTGAATGCCCGCATCAGAAGGCGCTGGAGTTCGGGGCAGCTGAAAGTCGGATTGATCGGCCCCGAGGCCGATCTGTCTTACCGCTATGATTATATCGGCGCGGGTCCGCAGTCCCTGGCCGATGTCGCTTCCGGCAAGCACCCCTTTGCCAAGGTCCTGAAATCCGCCAAGCGGCCCATGCTCATTCTTGGAGCCGCCGCCCTGGCGCACTCCGGCGGCGGCGCTGTGATGGCCCACGCGGCAAGGCTCGCCGACATGACGGGTATGGCGGGCGAGGCGTGGAACGGGTTCAACGTCCTGCATCATGCCGCGTCCCGGGTCGCCGGGCTTGATATGGGGGTCCTGCCGGCAAAAGGCGGGCTGGACACGCAGGCAATCTTGAAGGCCGCGAAGGCCGGCAAGCTCGATGTGGTCTACCTGCTGGGGGCGGATGAAATAGATATGGCCTCCCTAGGGAATGCATTCGTCATTTATCAGGGCACCCATGGCGATGCAGGCGCGCACCGTGCCGATGTGATTCTGCCGGGTGCGGCCTATACGGAAAAAAGCGCCATCTACGTCAATACCGAAGGCCGCCCGCAAATGACCGATCGAGCGATTTTTCCGCCCGGCGACGCACGAGAAGACTGGGCCATTATCCGGGCCCTGTCGGCGGTACTGGGAAAAACGCTCGACTGGGACGCCTTATCCGAGGTCCGGGACGCCATTTTTGCCGCCCACCCGCATCTCGCGATGATCGACGAGGTGGTGGGCGATGGCGGTTTCGATCTGAAGAAGCTGGCCAGGGGATCGGCACGTATTGGCAAGCAGCCCTTCGGCCGGGCAGTGGACGATTTCTATCTTTCAAATCCAATTGCACGCGCATCGGCGGTCATGGGCGAGTTGAGCGCCATGACGGCGGGCGGAACATCGGGGGCAACCGGGACCGATGGCTGAAATCTGGACCACATATATCTGGCCGGTTTTGGTCATCGCGGCGCACAGTATCGCGGTCCTGGTGATCCTGCTTGTGTTGATTGCCTTCCTGCTGCTGGCGGACAGGAAAATCTGGGCGGCGGTACAGCTCAGGCGCGGACCCAATGTGGTGGGACCCTTCGGCCTGCTGCAATCCTTTGCCGACATGCTGAAATTCATTTTGAAGGAACCGGTAATCCCGGCCGGGGCCAACAAGGGCGTGTTTCTGCTGGCGCCGCTGGTGTCTTCGGTTCTTGCGCTGTCCGCCTGGGCCGTCATCCCGGTCAATGCGGGCTGGGCCGTCGCCAACCTGAATATCGGTATACTCTATGTGTTCGCGGTTTCATCCCTTGAGGTCTATGGCGTCATCATGGGCGGCTGGGCCTCGAACTCGAAATATCCGTTTCTCGGGGCGCTCAGGTCGGCGGCGCAAATGGTGTCCTATGAGGTCTCCATCGGCTTCGTCATCATCTCCGTGCTGCTATTGGTCGGCTCGTTGAACATGACGGACATCGTCATGGCGCAACAGGGCGAATTCGGAATGTTCAACTGGTTCTGGCTGCCGCTGTTCCCGCTGTTCATTATCTTCTTTATCTCGGCGTTGGCGGAGACAAACCGGCCGCCCTTCGACTTGCCGGAAGCAGAGTCGGAGCTCGTGGCCGGCTTCATGGTGGAATATTCCTCCTCTCCCTATCTGCTGTTCATGCTGGGTGAGTATGTCGCCATTGTTCTCATGTGCGCGCTCACAACGATCCTGTTTCTGGGAGGGTGGCTGCCCCCCTTCGACGTCGCGCCATTTAACTGGTTGCCGGGCGTCTTCTGGTTCGTCTTCAAGGTTTGCCTGGTTTTCTTCATGTTCTCGATGGTCAAGGCAATCGTGCCTCGTTACCGCTATGATCAATTGATGCGGCTGGGCTGGAAAGTATTTCTGCCCCTGTCGCTGTTCATGATCGTCGCCGTGGCCTCGGTTCTTCATTTCTTCGATCTGGCGCCATGAACGGAGGGGGGAACACAATGCCTAACTTATTCCAGGCTGCGAAATCCCTGCTCTTGCTGGAGTTCGTATCGGCGTTCTGGCTTGGCATGAAATATTTTTTCAAACCAAAGGCAACGATCAATTACCCGTTCGAAAAGGGTCCGCTTAGCCCGCGCTTTCGAGGCGAACATGCGCTCAGGCGCTACCCCAATGGCGAGGAACGCTGCATTGCGTGCAAACTGTGCGAGGCCATTTGCCCGGCGCAGGCGATAACCATTGAAGCGGGGCCGAGACGCAATGACGGGACGCGCCGCACGACGCGCTACGACATCGACATGGTCAAATGCATCTATTGCGGCTTTTGCCAGGAGGCCTGCCCGGTGGATGCAATCGTGGAAGGGCCAAACTTCGAATTCGCGGTGGAGACACGCGAGGAACTTTATTACGACAAGGGGCGGCTGCTCGAAAATGGCGATCGCTGGGAGCGGGAAATTGCGAAGAACATTTCACTCGATGCTCCGTATCGCTAGGAAACCGGCCGCTATGGATTTGGCTACCGAGAAATTGAGCACGGCGCAAGAACGGATGAAAAGATGCTGATCGCCGATCTGTTTTTCTATCTCTTTGCCGCCATTTGCGTGGCCGCGGCCTTTATGGTCATTTCCGCGCGCAATCCCGTGCACTCCGTGCTGTTCCTCATTCTGGCGTTCGTCAGTTCGGCGGGACTTTTTATTCTGCTCGGCGCGGAGTTTCTCGCCTTCATTCTGATCGTTGTCTATGTGGGCGCGGTCGCCGTCCTGTTTTTGTTTGTCGTCATGATGCTGGACGTGGACTTTGCCGAATTGCGCTCGGGCTTCCTGACTTATCTGCCGATAGGGGCCGTGATCGGCATCATCCTGCTGATTGAGCTGGTACTGGTGCTTGGATCATGGGTCATCACGCCGCAGATCGCATCGCATATCACGACACCAATCCCGCCGTCGAACGAGGTGTCCAACATCGAAGCCCTGGGGCTCGTTCTCTATACCAAATATGTCTATTTCTTCCAGGCGGCGGGCGTTGTGCTGCTGATCTCCATGATCGGGGCGATCGTACTTACGCTGCAACATAAACCGGGCATCAAACGTCAGTCGGTCGCCCGGCAGGTTTCGCGCACACGCGACGAATCCATTGAAATCAAAAAAGTTGAATCGGGCAAGGGGCTCTAGGGGTGTCGCGATGATGAGCGTTGGACTGCCACATTATCTGACCCTTGCGGCGATTCTCTTCTCGCTGGGGATATTCGGAATTTTTCTCAACCGGAAAAACGTCATCGTCATCCTGATGTCGATTGAATTGATATTGCTGGCGGTGAACATCAACTTTGTCGCGTTTTCTTCTTTTCTGGGCGACCTGGTGGGTCAGGTTTTCGCACTTTTTGTCCTCACGGTCGCTGCGGCGGAGGCTGCTATCGGTCTCGCCATCGTGGTGGTCTATTACCGCAATCGCGGGTCCATCGCCGTTGAAGACATAAACATGATGAAGGGTTAGGGCCGGCGGTCATGTATTACGCAATCGTCTTTCTTCCCCTGGCAGGGGCGCTCATCTCCGGCTTCTTCGGCCGCGCCCTTGGCGCGCGCACGAGCGCCGTCATCACGACCGTATTCGTATTGCTTTCCGCGGCCATGTCCTGGATCGCCTTTTTTCAGGTCGGCATGGGCGGGCAGGAAACGCGCATAGAGCTGATGCAATGGTTTACCTCGGGCGAGATGCAGGTTTCCTGGGCGCTCCGCATCGACACGCTGACGGTTGTGATGCTCGTGGTCGTCAATTCCATCTCGGGTCTCGTGCATCTTTATTCAATCGGCTACATGGCCCATGATCCTTACCGGCCGCGGTTCTTCTCCTATCTGTCGCTGTTCACCTTTTCCATGCTGATGCTGGTGACATCGGACAACTTCCTGCAGCTGTTCTTTGGCTGGGAGGGGGTAGGGCTCATGTCCTATCTGCTTATCGGGTTCTGGTACCAGAAACCCGAGGCCAACGCCGCGGCCATCAAGGCTTTCATTGTGAACCGCGTCGGCGACTTCGGCTTCGCGCTCGGCATCTTCGCCATATTCTATATTTTCGGCGCCGTCCAGTTCGACACGGTATTCGCCGCGGCGCCCGATCAGGTGGGAAAAACCTTCACATTCCTGAGTTGGGAGTTCGATGTCCTGACCGCAATCTGCCTGTTGCTGTTCATGGGCGCCATGGGAAAATCGGCGCAATTCCTTCTGCACACCTGGTTGCCCGATGCCATGGAAGGCCCGACACCGGTCTCCGCGCTCATCCATGCTGCGACAATGGTGACGGCCGGCGTGTTCATGGTGGCCCGGCTGTCGCCGCTGTTTGAGTTCACACCCACCGCACTTGCCGTAGTGACGTTCGTCGGCGCGACCACGGCATTCTTCGCCGCCACCGTCGGGCTCGTTCAGAACGACATCAAGCGCGTAATCGCCTATTCAACCTGTTCGCAGCTTGGCTACATGTTCGTGGCGCTCGGCGTTGGCGCCTATGGCGTGGCCATCTTCCACCTCTTCACCCATGCCTTTTTCAAGGCTCTGCTGTTTCTGGGGTCGGGTTCGGTCATTCACGCCCTTAACGATGAGCAGGACATGCGGCGCATGGGCGGCATATACAAGATGCTGCCCTACACATGGATTTTCATGGTGGTCGGGACGCTTGCCTTGACCGGGTTCCCGTTCACGGCGGGATATTTCTCCAAGGACGCTGTTATCGAATCTGCATTCGCGGCCGGCTCGAGCGTCGGCATGTACGCCTTTGCCATGACGGTCCTGGCCGCACTCCTCACATCTTTCTATTCGTGGCGGCTTATCTTTATGACATTCCACGGCAAGACCCGGCTGGCCCCAGAAGATCTGAACAACGCGCATGAGTCGCCAAAGGTGATGCTCATACCGTTGTTCATTCTGGCAATCGGGGCGATCAGCGCCGGCTTCCTGTTCAAGGGCGTCTTCATCGGTGACGGCCAGGGGGACTTCTGGCGCGGCGCGCTCTTCACCCTGCCATCCAACAATATTCTCGAAGCCATCCATAATATCCCGGCGATGGTTGTCGCCGCGCCCTTCATCATGATGGTGCTGGGGTTCCTGATCGCCTGGTTGTTTTATCTGGTCACGCCTTCGGCCCCGGCGAACCTGGCGGAAGCATTCCGTCCGCTTTATCTGTTTCTGCTCAACAAATGGTATTTCGACGAACTCTATGATTGGGCGTTTACGCGTCCCGCATTTCGTATCGGCCGCTTCCTGTGGAAGACGGGAGACGGAGCAGTCATTGACGGGGTCGGGCCCGACGGTATCGCCGCCCGGGTCATCGACATCACCAACCGCGTGGTTCGTCTGCAAAGCGGATATGTCTACCACTATGCCTTTGCCATGCTGATCGGGGTGGCGCTGCTCGTCACCTACTTCATGTTTGCCGGAGGGAGCGCGTCATGACCATCGGCTGGCCCATCCTTTCGGCGATCATATTCCTCCCTCTGCTGGGAGCGCTCTTCATATTGGCGATCCGCGGCGAGGATGAAATCGCGATCCGCAACGCGCGTTATGTGGCGCTCTGGACAACCGTCATAACCTTTTTGCTGTCGCTGGTGATCTGGGTGGAGTTCGATCCCACGACCCCCGTTTTCCAGTTTGTGGAAAAACGGGAATGGCTCGGCGCCGCGATCAACTACCATGTCGGAGTTGACGGCATTTCCATGCTGTTCGTTATTCTCACGACATTCCTGATGCCGCTGTGCGTGCTGGCGAGCTGGACCTCCGTCAAGTCGCGGGTGAAGGAATATATGATTGCCTTCCTCGTCCTGGAAACGCTGATGATCGGCGTATTTTCCGCGCTTGATCTGGTGGTTTTCTATCTCTTCTTCGAAGGCGGCCTTATCCCCATGTTCCTGATTATCGGGATCTGGGGCGGCCAGCGCCGCGTCTATGCCAGCTTCAAGTTCTTCCTCTACACGCTTCTGGGTTCCGTGCTCATGCTGCTCGCCATCATGGCGATGTATTGGGAGGCGGGCACCACGGACATTGCCGTCCTGCTGGCCTACAACTTCCCGCCCGAGATGCAGGCCTGGCTGTGGTTTGCCTTCCTCGCGTCCTTCGCCGTGAAATTGCCGATGTGGCCGGTCCACACCTGGCTGCCGGATGCCCATGTGGAGGCGCCAACCGCAGGCTCCGTCGTTCTGGCGGCTGTTTTGCTGAAAATGGGCGGCTACGGGTTTCTGCGCTTCTCGATCCCGATGTTTCCGCTGGCGAGCGAGCAATTCGCATCACTGATTTTCCTGATGTCCATTGTCGCCATCATTTACACCTCGCTTGTGGCGCTGGCCCAGGAGGATATGAAAAAGCTCATTGCCTACTCGTCCGTTGCGCATATGGGCTTTGTGACGATGGGGCTGTTTACGCTCACCACACAGGGCCTTGAGGGCGGCATTTTCCAGATGTTGAGCCACGGAATCGTATCGGCCGCCCTGTTCCTGTGCGTCGGGGTTATCTATGACCGAATGCATACGCGCCAGATCGACGCCTATGGCGGCCTCGTCAACCGCATGCCGCTCTACGCCTTCTTCTTCATGGTCTTCACCATGGCCAATGTAGGACTTCCTGGCACAAGCGGATTTGTCGGCGAATTCCTGACGCTGGTCGGGGCGTTCCGTGTCAATACATGGGTTGCGTTCTTCGCTACCCTCGGCATCATCCTGTCGGCCGCCTATGCGCTGTGGCTCTACCGCCGGGTCATCTACGGCGTGCTCGAGAAGCCTGAGTTGAAGGCCATCAAAGACCTTGAGACCCGTGAAATCGCCGTCATGGTGCCTCTGGTCGCCCTGACGATATTCTTTGGTATCTATCCCGCGCCGCTGCTCGATGTCATGTCGGTATCAGTGGAGCACCTCATCAAGAATTACGAGGCAGCTCTCGCCGCCGCCGAACAGGCCCAATTGGCTTTGGTGCGATAGGGGGAAATGAAATGAACGAACAGGTTTCCCCATTTGCCAGTTACGTGATTGCGCTACCGGAAATCACGCTGGTTCTGGGCGCGATGGTTTTGCTGATGTTAGGGGTGTTTAGAGGCAGGGACGCAAGCGAAATCATAAGTTGGCTGTCGATCGTCCTTCTCATTGTGGTGGCCGGGCTTGTCCTGTTTATCCCGGCAACGGGAAAAGTGGCGTTCGACGGCGCGTTTATGATCGATGCCTTTTCGCGGTTTATGAAGTTTCTGACGCTCGTCGGCTCCGCGGCGGTTATCTTCATGTCGTTTGCCTATATGCGCCATGCGCGACTGGTGAAGTTCGAGTATCCCATTCTCATTTTGCTCGCGAGCGTGGGCATGCTGATGATGATCTCCGCCAATGACCTCATCGCGCTTTATCTTGGTATCGAGCTTCAGAGCCTCGCGCTTTATGTGCTCGCCGCCTTTCGGACGGATTCCCTGCGTTCCAGCGAAGCGGGGCTCAAATATTTTGTTTTGGGCGCGCTGTCATCGGGAATGCTGCTTTACGGCTGCTCGCTGATTTACGGCTTTACCGGCACCACGGGATTTTCCGGGATCGCCGACGGGATAAACACGGTCGGCCCCAATCTTGGAATTATTCTGGGTCTGGTATTTTTCATGGCCGGGCTCGCCTTCAAGGTTTCGGCGGTTCCGTTCCATATGTGGACCCCGGACGTCTATGAAGGCGCTCCGACACCGGTCACGGCCTTTTTCGCCACGGCGCCGAAGGTGGCGGCCATGGCGATGTTCCTGCGCGTCATCCTGTCAGCCTTCCCCGACATTACGCATCAATGGCAGCAGATCGTGGTCTTTATCTCGATCGCATCGATGGTGCTTGGCGCATTTGCCGCCATTGGCCAGCGCGATATCAAACGGCTGATGGCCTATAGCTCCATCGGGCATATGGGCTTTGCACTTGTCGGACTGGCCGCGGGCGATGCGACGGGCGCGCAATCCGTGATTATTTATCTCACTATTTATCTGGTGATGAATCTCGGCGTCTTCGCCTGCATTCTCGCCATGCGCCGCAGCGACGGCATGGTGGAGGAGATCGATGAACTGGCCGGTCTTTCCCGCAACAGCCCGATGATGGCGTTCTTGCTGGCGATGCTGTTCTTTTCCCTGGCCGGCATCCCGCCGCTCGCGGGCTTTTTCGCCAAATTCTATGTGTTTCTTGCGGCGATCAACGCCGGGCTGTACACCCTTGCCGTCATTGGTGTTTTATCAAGCGTTGTAGGGGCTTATTATTATCTGCGCATCATCAAGATCATGTATCTCGACGAACCGGCGGAAAAGTTCGAACCCATGCCGGGCACGCTCAAGATCGTGCTCGGCCTGTCGGGGGGGCTGGTGATCCTCTTCTTCACCTATCCCGCGCCATTGGTTCAGGCTGCGAACGTAGCCGCCAAATCTCTGTTTTGAGGGCATGTCCACTCCCGATGTGCTGCTCCCCGCCGGCTATCGCCTGTGCGTTCATGAGACGCTGGATTCCACCAATTCCGAAGCGCTGCGCCGGGCAGGCGCGGGCGAGGAGGGGGGCTTATGGGTCTGGGCGCACTCGCAGAGAACCGGGCGCGGGCGGCTCGGCCGCCGCTGGGTCTCTCTTGCGGGAAATTTATTCGCCACGCTATTGCTGCGCCCCAATTGCCGGCAGATGCATATGGCCCAACTCAGTCTCGTGGCCGGGCTCGCGCTCCATGACGCAGTAGCCGGTTTGGCGGAGCGCGATATCTTGCCTCACCTCGCACTCAAATGGCCCAATGACCTGCTGCATGACGGGATGAAACTTGGCGGCGTTCTGCTGGAAAGCAAACTCAGCGCAGGCAGTGTGCCGGCCGTGGCAATGGGGGTCGGCGTCAATCTCGCGGCACATCCCGATGTAACGGACTATCCGGCCACGGATTTGGCGCGACACGGAATTTCCGCCACGCCCGCACGCGTCCTCGAAGGCCTCGCCGCCGCGTGCGATGAGTGGCTTGGCGTCTGGAACGATGGCTCCGGCTTTGCGCATATTCGTGAAGCCTGGATGGCGCGCTCGCTGCCCGCGAACGCGCCGCTTCAGGTGAAACTCACCGACTCGGCGTCTCGCGGTATCTATGGGGGCCTCGATGAGGACGGCGCGCTGATTCTGATTCTGGATGACGGAACGAAAAAACGAATAACCACTGGCGACGTGTTCCCGCTATAACAGCACGAACAAACCGGCAGGCACCCCATCCTTCATGCCCAGAAATAATTCCAAGAACTCGAATCAACTCGTTTTTCTCGCCCTGGGGGGAATCGGGGAGATCGGGATGAACCTGTATCTTTATGGGGTCGGCCCCCCCCATAAGCGTCAGTGGCTGATGGTTGATCTGGGCGTGACGTTCGCCGGTCCGGCAGAACCGGGTATCGATCTTATTTTTCCCGATATCCGCTTCATCGAGGAGGAGCGCGACAATCTTGCAGGCATCATCCTCAGCCATGCCCACGAAGATCATTTCGGCGCGGTCATGTCCCTTTGGCCGAGGCTGCGGGCGCCGCTTTACGCCACACCGTTCACCGCAGCCCTCCTGCGCGCCAAACTTATCGAGGAGGGCAAGGAGGGCGATATACCGATCGAGGAAATCCCGACGCGTTCAAAACTGGATATAGGGCCGTTCCATGTCGAGCTTGTCGACATGGCGCACTCGATGCCCGAAAGCAACGGGCTCCTGATTCAAACCGATGCCGGCACCGCATTTCACACCAGCGACTGGAAACTCGATCCCACTCCGGTTGTTGGAGCGGTAACGGACGAAGCGCGGCTCAGAAAGATAGGCAAGGATAAGCTGGACGCGCTCATTTGCGATTCCACCAACGCCATGCGCACGGGACATTCCCCTTCGGAAGCCGATGTTGCGAAGACCATCGCCGGTATTATCGCGGACGCACCGCACCGGGTCGCGGTGACGACTTTTGCCTCCAATGTCGCGCGGCTTCGCTCGGCAATGGACGCCGCGGTATCCGCGGACCGTCACATCGTGATTGTCGGACGCGCCATGAAACGCATCGTGCAGGTGGCGGAAGAAACCGGGTATTTGCCGCCGGAATACGACTTCCTGACCGAAGACGATTATGGTCATTTGCCGCGCGAAAAGGTTATGGCCCTGTGCACGGGAAGCCAGGGCGAAGGGCGCGCGGCGCTTGCGCGCATCGCCGCGGGAGGCCATCCGCGCGTGACCCTGACACGCGGCGATATCGTGCTGTTTTCAAGCCGCACCATACCGGGCAATGAAAAAGCCGTGGGACGCGTGCAAAATCAGCTGGCGGACCAGCAAATCAAAGTCATCACCGACGCCGATGCATTAATCCATGTTTCCGGCCATCCACGGAGCGGAGAACTGGAGAAACTTTATTCCTGGCTCAAACCTGAAACTGTGATTCCCATGCATGGCGAGGCACGGCATCTTGAAGCCCATGCAGACCTGGCCAGGGATATTGGCGTCAAAACCGTGATCCGCGCGCGCAACGGGTCACTGGTCCGCCTCTGCCCCGGTCCGGCCGGAATAATCGGCGATGCGCCGGCCGGACGCGTCTTTATGGATGGCCGACTGCCCGTATTGGCCGGCGAGGGGCCGGTGGAAGAGCGCAGACGCCTCTCCTTTGGAGGTGCGGTCGCCGTTTCGCTCGTGCTGTCGGCCAAAGGGGATATTGTTGCGGACCCGCAATTGACGATGATCGGCATTCCCGCCGCCACGGCGAAGGGCATCCCTTTTCCGGAGGTCATACTGGAAGCCGCTCATGGCGCGCTGAACGCGATACCGCGGCGGCGCCGCCGCGACAGCGCCCTGGTAGCGGAGGCCGTGCGCCGGGCCGTGCGCGCGGAAGTGAAGCTCCATTGGGGTAAAAAACCGCCCTGCAGTGTTATGGTCACGGTGATATAGGGTGCCCTGTACAGGCCAATTCAATTTGTTATACGCGGTTGCGCTGACCTTGACTCATAGCCGAATGGGCAAGCCATTGAGATAATGGTTCTTTTTGCCTCAAGCACCGCTGGCCGTCAGCGCAACCTGGTATCAGCTCAACAACGGAGCCCATTGCTAAAATCATGATTGGACGACTTAATCACGTAGCCATTGCCGTGCCCGACATTGCAACCGCCGTGGCGTTATATCGCGACGCGCTGGGCGCGCCGGCGTCAGACCCCGTGCCCCAGCCGGATCATGGCGTGACGACGGTCTTTATCGAACTCCCCAATACCAAGATTGAGCTTCTTGAGCCCTTGGGCGAAAAGTCGCCCATCGCGAGTTTCCTGGAGCGCAATTCGGCCGGAGGGATCCACCATATCTGTTACGAGGTGGCCGATATTGCCGAAGCGCGCGACCGGTTGCTGCGGGAAGGCTTGCGTGTGCTCGGAGATGGGGAGCCAAAAACCGGCGCCCACGGAAAGCCGGTGCTGTTCCTGCATCCGAAAGATTTCAATGGCACTTTGATCGAACTCGAGCAGGCCTGAGGGGCGGAGGCCACATACATGAACCTGGCAATGGCTATCGCCATCTATTTTGTCTGCTGGTGGATCATCCTGTTTGCGGTTCTGCCCTTCGGCGTGACCACCCAGCAGGAAGCGGGCGAGGTCGTGCCCGGCACGACCGAAAGCGCGCCTGCCGTACCAAGACTGTTTCCCAAACTTGTTGTAACGACGATTGCCGCCACGGTTGTTTTCTCGCTGATTTACTTTCTGATGGAAGGGGGCGTGGTGACGCTCGACAACATACCGTTCCTGCCGCGCTATGACGGTTTCAGGGGCGGCCGTCCCTAGTGCGTTTCACCGATAAGCATGTCCCCGCGAAGGCGGGAATGGGAACCGGTTATCGGAAAAATGATACGCAAATACAAAAAGTTAGATCGCGGTTTTGATTCCATCAAAACATGAAACGATCCAGGCGGAAATTTTCCCAAAAAAAAAGAAGCAAGGCACAAGTCCCTGCTTCCCAGTCGTCCTGCTCCACCTTCATCCTCGAAACGCAAACACCTTGCGTATACGCAAAACAGACAAGAGGCGTTCCGGTTCGGGCCGCTCACAAAATCGAAGCCGATCCGGAGCGTTTGGAGCTGCCTTCCTCCCAAGACTTGGACCAAATAATGCGCCTCTTAATGAGGCTGTGACTTGTTCCGGTCCAGAACAAAAATCCTTTTTTTTTAGAGTATCGGAATGACTCAGGCTTGTCATTTCCTTTTTGATCCGGCTGAGTGTGTTTTTTGAACAAATATATATTCTTATATTTCAATATGTTCTCAAGCCAAACGCAGCCACGACATTAGGGAGGCGGGACGTTAGGGGGCCATTAATTGAACAGGGCGTATAGTGAGGGTCATGAGACATAGAACATACTCCTATGAGGAGTTCCTCATCTATGGACTCGCGGTTGCGCTGGCGATCACAATGCTGTTCGCGCCGAGCGTCGCGCGCAGCGGGGCCTATGTGAGCGATCCTCTCGATTATTTTGGCCCGCGCTGGTCGAACGACCAGCATCATGAACGCGGGCTGATCGTGCGCCCCGGTTGCGTGGCGCTGCCCCCGGGCGCGGGCGCGGAGTATGTCCCGGGCCGTGACCCCTGGGGCCGCCCGGTCATACCGGTGGAGACCCCCAAGAGCTTCAGCAACAATTTTCCCGTGGAGGTCGAGATCGACGTCAATCTCGGCTCCAAGCAAATTGCCGGCCGGCAGATCGACATGTATGCCGGGCGTTTTGCCTTTGACCCGGCGGCAAATGAACTCTCCTTGAACGGGCGCGCATGGCAGCGGGATTGCTTCCCCTCACCAAAGTAAGTTATTAGCGCGCAGTCACTCCGCCGGTTTGCGCGCGGGCATTTTGTAGAGCCTTGGCATCTCCAGGGCGCTATGGTTGCCGCGAACAGACCAAACCTCGCAACAGCAACAGGCGGCGCCTATGAGGCTGAGCCAGTATTTCCTGCCCATTCTGCGCGATGATCCCAAGGAAGCGGAGATCGTCTCGCACAGATTGATGTTGCGCGCAGGCATGATCCACCAAGCCAGCGCGGGTATCTATTCCTGGCTTCCCTTCGGACACCGGGTGCTCCGCAAGATCGAACAGATCATACGCGAGGAACAGGACCGGGCAGGGGCCATCGAATTGCTCATGCCGACCATTCAGCCCGCGGGCATCTGGCGCGAAAGCGGACGCTATGATGACTATGGCAAGGAGATGCTGCGCATCACCGACCGCCATGACCGCGAAATGTTGTACGGTCCGACCAACGAGGAACTCATTACGGAGATATTCCGGGACTCTGTAAAATCCTACCGGGACCTTCCGCGCAACCTCTATCACATCCAGTGGAAATTCCGGGACGAGATCAGGCCCCGCTTTGGCGTGATGCGGGCGCGCGAATTCCTGATGAAAGACGCCTATTCGTTCGATCTGAGCGCTGAGGAGGCCCGCAAGTCCTACAACAGGATGTTTGTCGCTTACTTAAGGACATTCGAGCGCATGGGGCTTAAATCGATCCCCATGGCCGCCGATACGGGGCCCATAGGGGGAGATCTCAGCCACGAATTCATCGTGCTGGCCGATACGGGCGAAAGCCGGGTTTATTGCGACCGCGACCTGATAGAGCGATCCGCACCTGGAGAAGACGTCGACTATGCGTCGGATTTGACCCCCGTCATAGATCAGTGGACCAGCAAATATGCGGCCACGGAAGACATACATGATGCGAAACGGTTTGAAGCGGAAGTGCCGTCGCCGTCGCGGGTTTCCGCACGCGGCATCGAGGTCGGACATATTTTTTTCTTCGGCACAAAGTACACTGAGCCGATGAATTGCCGGGTACAGGGACCTGACGGGGCGCTGGTGACCATTCAATGCGGGTCATACGGCATCGGCGTGTCGCGGCTGCCCGCGGCCATCATCGAGGCAAGCCACGACGATGACGGCATAATATGGCCCGAGCCGGTCGCGCCATACCTGGTTGCCATTGTGAATTTGAAAGCCGGGGATACCGAAACCGACGCGGCGTGTGAGAGCCTGTATTCCCAATTGGGCAATGCCGGGGTAGATGTTCTTTATGATGATACGGACGAGCGAGCCGGCGCCAAATTCGCAGCCATGGATTTGCTGGGTCTTCCCTGGCAGATCATCGTCGGGCCGCGGGGAATAAAACAGGGCGAGGTTGAGGTCAAGCGGCGCGCCACGGGGGAACGCCAATCCATGACGCCGGAGGCGGCTCTCACACGTATCTTGGACTTAAACTAGCGTTCAAACGAAATTAATCCGGGCAGGCATATGAGCGTGACAGCGCATACAGGACGGCCATTTGCAGCATTCGAGTGGATGATCGCGTTGCGGTATTTACGGGCGCGGCGCAAGGAAGGGTTTATCTCGGTCATCGCCGGATTCTCTTTCATCGGCATCGTATTGGGGGTGGCGACGCTTATCATTGTGCTGTCGGTTATGAACGGGTTCCGCAACGAGTTGTTCGACAAGATCCTCGGACTGAACGGTCACGTCGTCATTCACTCCATGACCGGAAATTTCACCGATTTTGAAGAGGTGGCGGAGAGGCTGCGCAAAGTTAAGGGAGTCGAGCGGGTTCTGCCGCTGATCGAGGGGCAGGCCATGGTCTCCACCACGGCGCTGGCAAGCGGCGCGCTGATACGCGGACTCTCGGAAAAAAGCCTTAAATCGCTCACCGCCATATCCGAGAATGTGCGCACCGGAACCCTCGACAATTTTGACGACGGCACCGGCATTGCGATGGGCGCGCGGCTTGCAAATCAATTGCGGGTCAAGGTCGGCGACAAGGTAACGCTCGTGTCGCCGCGCGGCGCCTCGACACCCTTTGGCACCGCGCCGCGGGTAAAGCGCTATAATCTGAGCGCCATATTCGAGATGGGCATGTCGGAGTATGACAATACCATCATCTTCATGCCGCTGAATGAGGCTCAGCGATATTTCAACAAGCAAAAGAGGGTATCCGTTCTGGAAGTGGTGGTGGACAAACCCGACCGCGTCGGCGAACTGCGCCCGGCCATCCTGAAGGCGGGCGGACCATCCATCTATGTGACGGACTGGCGCCAGCGCAATGCGAGCTTTTTCAGCGCATTGCAGGTCGAACGCAACGTCATGTTCATCATTCTCACGCTGATCGTGCTGGTCGCAGCCCTGAATATCGTTTCCGGCCTCATTATGCTGGTGAAAGACAAGGGGGCCGATATCGCGATCTTGCGGACCATGGGTGCGACGCGCGGCGCCATTATGCGCATCTTTTTCATTACCGGGGCAAGCATCGGCGTTGTGGGCACCATCGCCGGGCTGCTGCTGGGCATTGTGGTGTGTCTCAATATCGAATCGATCCGCCAGTTTGTGTCCTATCTGACCAGCACCAATCTTTTCTCACCTGAACTTTATTATCTTTCTCAATTGCCCGCTGAACTCGACACAGGAGAAGTCACGACCGTGGCGCTCATGGCGTTGACGTTGTCGGTACTGGCCACCTTGTATCCCTCGTGGCGGGCAAGTCAGCTCGACCCCGTTGAAGCCCTGCGTTACGAGTGAGACCCTTGGACGCCCGAAACAGGATACCTTTGCTGAGCCTTCGCGAGCTCGATCTGACCTTTCATCAGGGCGAGCGGGATATCGAAATCCTCAAACACGCTTCGGGCGATGTTTTTGCGGGCGAAACCCTTGGACTGCTCGGGCCGTCGGGCGCCGGCAAGTCTTCATTGCTGCATATCCTGGGGCTTCTCGATCGCCCGAATGCGGGACAGGTTATTCTCGAAGGCGCCGACTGCATTGCGCTTTCCGATCGCGAGCGGACGCTGATCCGGCGCTCCAAACTTGGGTTTGTGTATCAGTTTCACCATCTGCTTCCCGAATTCAGCGCGCTGGAGAATGTGGTGCTTCCGCAGCTGATCCTCGGCACTCCCAAAGCCGAGGCGGAAGCTCATGCACGCCAGCTGCTTGGCGATCTGGGGCTTTCCGACAGGCTTGAGCATCGCCCCGGCCAGCTTTCGGGCGGCGAACAGCAGCGCGTCGCGATTGCCCGCGGCGTAGCAAATTCTCCCAAAGTTCTGCTGGCGGACGAGCCCACCGGAAACCTCGATCCGGAAACCGCGGAGGTCGTCTTCCAGCAGCTCCTAAAACTGGTCGAGAACACCGGTCTTACGGCGATCATCGCAACCCACAATCTCGAACTTGCCCGGCGCATGACCCGCATATGGAGGCTGGACCAGGGCAAGCTTGCGGAAGTCGCGCCTGTTGATATCTAGGATGGCGTGGGTTCCCCGATTCCTCTGATCGGGCGAATCTGCCACGCTGACGCCGAAACCGGCATCCAGGTGAGGGTCGATTATGCCAGCGCATGAAACTGCATGCCCGTTCGTGCATCTGCGGGTTCATTCCGCATATTCGCTGCTTGAGGGCGCATTGCCGGTCTCCAAGCTCACCGCGCTGGTGACGGCCTGCAGGATGCCGGCCCTGGCAATCACCGACCGGAACAATCTTTTCGGCGCTCTGGAGTTTTCCGAAGCGCTGGCGGAGGTTGGTGTGCAGCCCATCATCGGGTGTACGTTGAAAGTCGATTTCGCCGACACAAAGCGCAAGGGCGGACGGGCCGAAGCGCAACAGGAGGCCGCCGGGCTTTCCAGGCCATCGGGAGGGGCGCTCGCGCTTCTGGCCAAGGATGAAACGGGATATGCGAATCTGTTGCAGCTCACCAGCAAGGCATTCCTTGACCATGGCGATGATTGCGAACCCTTCGTCACATTCGATGATCTCGAGCAATATCATGCCGGGCTGATCGTTCTGACAGGCGGCCCGGAGGGGCCTGTCGATGAAGCCGTGCGGGCGGGGAACACAGGGCTGGCCCGAAAGCGGCTTGAGCGGCTGGTTACGGCATTTGGCGACCGGCTGTATGTGGAACTGCAACGCCATGGCCTGGAGGAGGAAAAGGCCGTGGAGCCGGAACTGCTGTCGCTCGCCTATGAGTTGAAGGTTCCGCTGGTGGCCACCAACCAGCCCTATTTTCCCACCCCTGACGATTTTGAGGCGCATGACGCGCTTATCTGCATCGCCGAGGGCAGTTACATCGGCGTCGATGACCGGCGCCGTCTGAGCCCGCAGCATTATTTCAAGAGCGCGGCGGAAATGTCGGAGCTCTTTGAGGATATACCCGAAGCGCTCGCAAACAGTGTTGAGATTGCGCGCCGCTGCGCCTTTCGCCCTCTCACGCGGGATCCGATTTTGCCGCAATGGAGCACCGGCGCCAACAAGACGCCCAACGCATCCCTGGAAACCGAAGCCCGGGAACTCAGGATTCAGGCAGAGGAAGGCCTGCGCAAACGACTGAAGGAAGAGGGACCGGCCGAGGGGTTCGAGGAAACGATCTACTGGGAACGCCTCGAGCTGGAACTCTCGATCATCACCGGAATGACCTATGCGGGTTATTTCCTGATCGTCGCCGATTTCATCAAATGGGCCAAGAATGCGCGCATCCCGGTGGGCCCGGGGCGCGGTTCGGGCGCCGGTTCCGTCATCGCCTGGGCGCTCACCATCACCGACCTCGACCCGATCCGCTTCGGTCTGCTGTTCGAGCGTTTTCTCAATCCCGAACGGGTGTCGATGCCGGACTTCGATATTGATTTCTGCCAGGACCGGCGCGATGAGGTGATTGCCTATGTTCAGGGGAAATATGGCGCCGACCGGGTGGCCCAGATCATCACATTCGGAAAACTTCAGGCGCGAGCGGTGCTGCGGGACGTGGGACGGGTCCTGCAAATGCCCTATGGCCATGTCGACCGCCTGTGCAAAATGGTTCCCAGCGACCCGGCCAACCCGGTCACCCTCGGCGAAGCGATTGCCGGGGAGCCCAAACTGCGCGAAGAGCGCGACCGTGAACCCATTGTGGCGCGGCTTCTGGATATCGGGCAGCGCCTCGAGGGGCTTTACCGCCACGCCTCAACCCATGCGGCGGGAATGGTTATCGGCGACCGGCCCCTGACCGAACTGGTGCCGCTCTATCGCGATCCGCGCTCAATCCTGCCGGCGACCCAGTTCAGCATGAAATGGGTGGAGGCGGCGGGCCTCGTCAAATTTGATTTTCTGGGACTGAAAACCCTCACCGTTATCGAAAAAGCCAAGGAACTTATTGCCCGGCGCGGGGAGGAAATTGACCCTGTCCGTCTTCCGCTTGACGACAAGCCTACCTTTGCGTTGCTCTCGGATGCTGAAACCGTCGGCGTGTTCCAGCTTGAAAGTACGGGGATGCGCGATGCCCTGCGCAAGCTCAAACCCGACAGGTTCGAAGACATCATCGCCATGGTCGCCCTGTACCGTCCGGGACCGATGGCGAATATCGGTTCGTTCATCAACCGGAAGCACGGGAGCGAAAAGCCGGATTATCTCCATAACCTCATCAGGCCCATCCTGGAGGAGACCTACGGGGTCATCATCTACCAGGAGCAGGTGATGCAGATCGCCCAGGTGCTGTCAGGCTATTCGCTCGGCGAAGCTGACCTGCTGCGCCGGGCGATGGGCAAGAAAATCAAGAAGGAGATGGACCAGCAGCGGGCGCGGTTTGTGGACGGCGCGGTGGCCAATGAGGTAGAGCGCGGGCGGGCTGAATATATCTTCGAACTGGTGGCGAAATTCGCCGGTTACGGTTTCAACAAGTCCCACGCCGCCGCATACGCGATGCTGGCCTATCAGACCGCTTATCTCAAAGCCAACTATCCAGTCGAGTTCCTGGCCGCATCCATGACGCTCGACATGGGCAATACCGACAAACTGAATGTGTTCGTTCAGGATGCCAGAAGGGCGGGGATTTCAATCGAACCGCCAAGTGTAAATGCGTCGCATGCCGAATTCAGCGCATCTGAAAATTCCATACGCTATGCGCTCGGTGCGCTCAAAAATATGGGCCGCGCGGCCGCGCGGCGTATCGTTGACGAGCGGGAAGACAACGGAGCCTATGAAAATCTGGCCGATTTCGCTCATCGCCTGGATAGCCGCACCCTGAACAAGCGCGGGCTCGAAGCGCTTATCGCCGCCGGCGCATTTGACGATTTCTCGACCGACAGGGGCAGGCTGTTCGCCAATTCAGACCGCATTTTGCGTGCCGGAACCGCTCCGGAGAACGCCAACCAGAACGATCTCTTCGGAGCGGAGACAGTGCGTGCGCTGACCCTGCGCGACGCGGAACCCTGGCTGCCGATCGACCGCCTGGCGCGCGAGCATGAAGCCATCGGGTTCTATGTGTCCGGACATCCGCTTGACGAATATTCGGCGGTCCTCGAACAGGCCGGCGTCATCAGCTGGGCCGATTTCAGCGCACGGGCCGCCAGAAGCGCCTCCGCGGCACGTCTGGCCGGGACCGTGTCCTACCGGCAGGACCGCACATCCGCCAAGGGCAACCGTTTTGCCTTTGTCGGCCTGTCCGATCAGACGGGTCAGTATGAGGCAATCGTATTTTCCGAATTGCTTTCCACCCATGGGGATGTTCTTAGCGCAGGCACACCGGTTCTGGTGGACCTGGAGGCGGAAGCAACAGCCGATACGGTGCGGGCGCGCATCACAAATGTCGAACCGCTCGATGCCGTGGCCGAACGCACCCATAACGGAATATGCGTCGTCATTGACGATATCGGTGCGCTTGAGCCGGTCCGTTCGCGTTTGTCGCAAGACGGGAACGGTGTGGTTCACCTGATCCTGCGCCTTGGCGATATTGATCGTGAAGTCGAGATTGAAATGCCGGGCCGGTATGACGTGTCGCCGCGCGGCGCCGGGGCGCTCCGCGTCATTCAGGGCGTCGCCGCCATAGAGCCCATGCTCTCGGATAACAGATCTGCGCGCTCGCGCGCAAAGCCCGCGTCCATCCTCTCTCTTGCCAAGTCCTGAGTTCGCGCTTATAAGGCGGCCATCTCACACGCGGATGCCAAGCGGTGGGCCAGTAAGGACGGATTTCCACCGGCCTTGAAGGTTCCGCCTCTTTCCGGTGCGTCACTTAATCCCAAGATGGCGTCAACTCATCCGCGGCGGTCGAACCGGAAAAAAGGAGCGCAGTCATGGCACTGCCGACATTTAATATGCGCCAGCTTCTTGAAGCAGGCGTGCATTTTGGACATCAGACACACCGCTGGAACCCGAAGATGGGACCCTACATCTTTGGATCGCGGAACAAGATTCACATTATCGATCTGGCGCAAACCGTGCCGCTCTTGCATCAGGCGCTCGTCACCGTATCGGACACGATCGCCAAGGGCGGGCGTCTGCTGTTTGTCGGCACCAAGCGGCAGGCTTCCGATGCGATTGCGGAAGGCGCCAAGCAATGCGCGCAATATTATATCAATCACCGCTGGCTCGGCGGGACGCTGACAAACTGGCAGACGATTTCAAAATCGATAAAACGCCTGCGTCAGCTCGATGAATTGCTCGAAGGGGAGAGCCAGGGTCTCACCAAAAAAGAATTGCTGCAACTGACGCGCGAACGCGAGAAGATCGAACGCGCCCTGGGCGGCATCAAGGACATCGGTGGCTTGCCCAACCTTCTGTTCGTGATCGACACCAACAAGGAAGCCATTGCCATCGCCGAGGCGCGCAAGCTGAATATTCCGGTTATTGCTATTGTCGATACAAACTGCAATCCGGATCCGATCACGTTTCCGATCCCCGGAAACGACGATGCGGCCCGCGCCATCACCCTCTATTGCGATCTGATTTCCCGCGCTGCGATCGATGGCATCGAGCGCGCGCAGGGTGCGTCCGGCATCGATATTGGCAGTGCGGCGGACCCGGCGGCTGAAGCAGCCCTGACGGATGATGGCGAACCGGCGCCGAAACCAAAGAAACAGGACGCTGAAAAGGAAGCCAAGGGCAAGGACGACGGGAAGCCGGCCTCGGGCGGGGATGAAAAGGAAGCCGATAAGGCGGATGCCGCCAAAGAGCCCGCCACGGACAAAAAAGAGGCCAAAAAGCAAGACGAGACTCCGGCCAAGATAACTGGCGGATTTGAAAAACTCGAAAAACCGGATGGTGAGGCGGACGACCTCAAGGAACTCACCGGCGTCGGCCCGGTACTGGAAAAAACACTCAATGAGTTCGGTATTTTCCACTACCGGCAAATCGCCGCGCTGGAAAAAGCGGATATCGCGGAGATTGATGAAGCGCTCAATTTCAAAGGCCGCATCGAGCGCGACGACTGGATCAAACAGTCCAAGGAACTGGCAAAGAAAAGCGATTGAGGTGGGTGCGGAACGCGCAGCCGGGCAATAAGCCAGAGGACGACTTCAATAGGAATATGACATGACGACCGTTACTGCAGCGATGGTGAAGGAATTGCGCGGGAAGACCGGCGCGGGAATGATGGACTGCAAGACAGCGCTTACCGAAAATGCCGGGGATATGGAAGCTGCCGTCGATTGGCTCAGGACCAAGGGGCTGTCCACGGCCGCCAAGAAAGCGGGTCGCGTAGCGGCAGAGGGCCTGGTTGGCCTGTACACCGACGCAAACAGGGGCGCCCTGGTTGAGATCAATTCGGAAACGGACTTCGTGGCCCGCAATGACCAGTTCCAGGATATGGTCTCCACCATCGCCAAACTCTCTCTCGATGCCGAAGATACAGACGCATTGTCCGCCATGCCCTACGGCAAGGGCGATCTCAGCGTTGAAGATTATCTCAAGGAAATGGTTGGCTCGATCGGCGAGAATATGGTGCTGCGCCGAAGCGAGCGTCTCCAGGTCTCCGATGGCGTGGTCGGCAGCTATGTCCACAATGCGGCAGCCCCGGGGCTGGGCAAGATCGGCGTTCTGGTCGCCCTGGAATCGTCAGGAGACAAAGGCAAACTTGAGGATATCGCCCGCAAGCTCGCGATGCATGTGGCGGCGGCAAATCCGTTAGCCGTAAGTCAGGAAGGAATTGATCCGGCGGTCATTGAACGCGAACGTGCGGTGCTGAGTGAGCAGGCCAGGGAATCGGGCAAGCCTGAAAACATTATCGAAAAGATGGTCGAGGGCCGGTTGCGCAAATATTATGAGGAAGTTGCGCTCCTGTCCCAGGTCTATGTGATTGACGGCGAAAGCAAGGTGGCCGATGCGTTAAAGGCGGCGGCGTCCGAAATTGGAAGCGAGATCAAAATTACCGGATTTGCGCGCTTTGCCCTGGGCGAAGGCGTGGAAAAGAAAGAGGGGGACTTTGCCGCCGAGGTCGCGGCGGCGGTCACCGGAAGCTAGAGCAACTTCCGACCATACGGGACCGTTTGATGGAGTCAAATCCGCCCACTCTGCCAGGCGCGGTGCGCCGCGCAACCTGGTTGGTTGGGCAAGCGACGCAACGCCGCGGATGGGCGGATTTGGCCCACCGAAGGCCGGTTTTTCGCGCCCGCTGGACTGCGTTGCGGTCCGCTTGTGGTCGGCCAGACCGCGGCGCGAACCGCGCCTTGCCAGCAAACGCGAAAAATCGGTCAAACGATTCCGTATGGTCGGAAGTTGCTCTAGGCCGCGCGCACCTGCGGGCGCACGCCGGCACGCACAATTTGGCACTCGCCCTTGCCCGTGAGGACGGAATACACATAATTGGATCATTGACCTCGTTGGCGAGTGCAGTCTCCATATGGAATTATTGTTTGATGCGCGGGGGAGGGAAGTGTAGGTCGCGCAGGGTTCAGGCGGGACAATGCACTGTTCGGCGCCTGGCTGCGGCAATCGGTAATCCGGTCCCGGCGCATGGCTGCTCATAGGGAGTGCGAACATGTCCAAGTTTGATCTCAAGGATTTAGAACGGCGCATGAATGGCGCCGTGAATGTGCTCCAGAAGGAGTTTGGCAGTTTGAGAACGGGTAGAGCGAACGCCAGCCTTCTGGACCCGGTAACCGTTGACGCCTATGGCACACCCATGCCGCTCAATCAGTTGGCGACGGTCCTGGCGCCGGAGCCGCGCATGATTACCGTTCAGGTTTGGGACAGGTCGCAGGTCGATGCGGTCGACCGGGCGATCCGCGAAGCGGATCTTGGCCTGAATCCGATCGGGGAAGGCCAGGTGCTGCGCATTCCCATTCCGGAACTGAATGAGGAGCGGCGTCAGGAAATGGCCAAGCTCGCGGCCAAATATGCCGAACAGGCGCGTGTCGCCGTTCGCAATGTGCGGCGCGATGGCATGGAACAACTCAAACGCCAGGAAAAAAATGGCGAGATCGGCCAGGACGAGCAACATACTCATGGCGCCGAAGTTCAGGAAATCACCGACGCCACCATCAAGAAGATAGATGAAGCGCTTTCGTCCAAAGAAGAAGAGATCATGCAAATCTGAATCTTCGAGCCGCCGCCGGCGGCGCACTGAAACGCACAAAAACCTGAATACGGAACCGTGGCAATACCGGAACAAAATCTCAGCCAGACAGCGAGCAGCCCCGCGATGCCGCAACATGTCGCCATTATCATGGATGGCAATGGGCGCTGGGCCGCAAAGCGCGGATTGTCGCGATCGGAAGGCCACAAGCACGGCGTGGAGAGCGTCCGGGCCGCGGTGAGGGCGGCAATTGACCTGAACCTTCCATATCTGACGCTGTTCAGTTTCTCGTCGGAAAACTGGTCGCGGCCCCAATCCGAAATCCGTGATCTCATGACCCTGCTGCGCCGCTTTATCCGGACGGACCTGGCGGATTTGCACAGGCAGGGCGTGCGCATCCGCATCATCGGCGCGCGCAAAGGCATCGAAGGGGACATCGTGCGGCTGATCGAGGACGCCGTCGCCCTGACCTCCAAAAATTCCGGCCTGCAACTGACCGTGGCTTTCAACTATGGCTCGCGCGATGAGATCGCCCGCGCGGCAAGGCGCATGGCTGAACTGGTGCGGGAGGGCAAGCTCGAACCCGAAGACATTACGCCGCAAGCCATGAGCGAATTTCTCGACACCTCGGGACTGCCCGACCCGGATCTGCTGATCCGCACCAGTGGCGAGATCCGCCTGTCCAACTTCCTGCTCTGGCAATGCGCCTATACCGAGTTTGTCTTCCTCGATATCTACTGGCCGGATTTCACGGGCGATACTCTGGCGTCGGCAATCGAGTTATTCCGCGACCGGGAGCGCAGATTTGGCGGCTTGCGGGCAGGGTCCACCGCGTGACCGGCAGGAACCGCCGCTCAGGCGAGCCAGCATCGAAATCAGATGGTGAATTGGCGCAGCGAACCGGCTCCGCGCTCTCGCTCGCCGCGCTCGCCGGCCTTCTGACCTATTCCGGCGTCTGGCCTTTTACCCTCATGATTGCCGCCGGCAGCGCCATTCTCGCCTGGGAGTGGGGCCGGCTTGTCCGCAGCGCGCGCATGGACGCCGCATTCTATGTCCACGCGGCCGCGGCCATCGCAGCGTGTATAAGCGCTGGCGCGGACGCCGCGTGGCTCGCAATACCGGTGCTTGGCGCCGGCGCTCTACTCGCCGCAATCATGACAAAAGTCCCCGGGGCGCGGGCATGGTCTGCGCTCGGGGTCCTCTATCTGGGGCTGCCGGGGGTCCTGCTCGTGTTCTTCCGGTCTGATGCCGCGTTTGGAATTGCCGCCATCTTTTTTCTGTTCCTGGTGGTCTGGTCGGCTGATACCGCCGCCTACTTCACAGGACGCGCAGTCGGCGGACCGAAACTGGCCCCGAAGATTTCTCCGGGAAAGACGTGGTCGGGACTGGCGGGCGGGCTCACGGTTCCCACTTTGCTGGCATACGGATTTGCGGTATGGCTTGGTGACACACGGGCCCTTGCCCTTGCGCTTCTGGGTGCGGGACTGGCATTCGCAAGTCAGATTGGCGATCTGGCGGAGTCTGCCATCAAACGAAAATTTCAGGTCAAGGACACGGGGCAATTGCTGCCGGGCCATGGCGGCTTGTTTGACCGGGTCGACGGGCTGATCGGTGCGGTACTGGTCGCGGGCGGGATTGCCGCGGCCCGCAACCTTTCCGATCCGGGCGAGGCGCTCCTGATGTGGCCGTGATATTGGCTCCACGAAGGGTTATGCTGGCCGACACCAGGGAACAGGAAATGCATTTGGGCAGAGCAGGAGCGCAGGTAAAGCCAGCGAATTCGCGGCCTCCAAGGCGGGTCAGCGTATTGGGGGCAACCGGTTCAATCGGCCGTTCCACGCTGGATCTTATCGGCCGGGACCCCGCGAGCTTTCATGTGGTCGCATTATCGGGCAATCGCAATGCAGAATTGCTCGCTAAACAGGCGATCGCGCATAATGCCGAACTTGCGGTTCTGGCCGATCCGTCCGGCTATAGCGAGCTAAAGGAAGCGCTTGCGGGAACACCGGTGGAAGCCGCGGCAGGCGAAGAAGCGCTGATGGAGGCGGTTGGGCGCCCGGTTGACTGGGTCATGGCCGCAATTGTGGGTTCGGCCGGGCTTCGTCCGACCCTCGAAGCCGTCCGCCAGGGCACATGCGTGGCGCTCGCCAACAAGGAATGCCTTGTCTCCGCCGGCGATATCTTCATGGAGACGGTTGCGAAATCCGGTACGCGGCTCCTTCCCGTCGATTCAGAACATTCCGCCGGTTTCCAGGCGATCGATCTGAATGTCCGCGAATCGATTGAAAAAATCGTTCTGACAGCATCCGGCGGACCGTTCCGGACATGGACCGCCGAGCAAATGGCGAAAGCCTCGCCGCAAGACGCATTGAAACACCCGAACTGGTCCATGGGCCCCAAGAACACCATCGATTCCGCCACCTTGATGAACAAGGGTCTGGAACTCATTGAGGCCTATCACCTCTTTCCCGTGGGGCCCGAACAGCTCGATGTCGTGATCCACCCCCAATCCATTGTGCATTGCCTGGTGGAATATTCCGACGGGTCTGTTCTGGCGCAGCTGAGTTCGCCGGACATGCGCACGCCAATTGCCTATTCTCTGGCCTGGCCGGCGCGCATGTGGGCGCCGACCGAGCGCCTCGATTTGGTCAAAATCGGATCGCTTAGCTTCGAGGCACCCGATTATGAAAGGTTTCCGGCGCTGCGGCTCGCCCGCGAGGCTTTGGAAAGCGACAATGGCGCGACTACGGTATTGAACGCTGCAAACGAGATAGCGGTTGACGCATTTCTTGATTGCAGGATAGGACTGCCGTCCATCTCCGCGCTTGTCGCAGCGGCAATGGAAGCGGCGGACCGCGCTGGACTGTCGAAGCCCAGATCACTTGATGAGGTTCTCGATCTCGACGAGCAAAGCCGCGGACTGGCACGCTCATTGCTTAAAGAGCTGAAATAGCGTCACGGCCCCATCGCGGTTTTTTTTAGCGGACTGGAGAAGTAACTCAATGGAAATATTAACGAAATTGGCTGGCTTTGGAGATTCCTTCTTGTCGTATCTTCTGCCGTTCCTGTTCGTATTGACCGTTGTCGTATTCTTTCACGAACTCGGTCATTTCATTGTGGCGCGCTGGTGCAAAGTAACGGTCCGTGTGTTTTCGATTGGATTCGGCAAGGAGATTTTCGGGTTTTACGACAAGAAGGGAACACGTTGGCGGCTATCCTGGATACCGCTTGGGGGTTACGTAAAGTTCCTTGGTGACGAGGATGCGGCCAGCGCTCCCGACCGGGAGGCCATGCGGAAAATGAGCGAAGAGGAACTGGCGGGCAGTTTCCACACCAAGCCGCTGGCTTCGCGCGCCGCTGTTGTGGTCGCCGGGCCAATTGCAAATTTCCTCCTGGCCATCGTCATTTTCGCCTTCATGTTCACCTTCGTCGGCCAGCGCCAGACATTGCCGATTGTCGACGCGGTAACCGAAGGCAGCGCGGCGTCGCAAGCCGGTTTCAAACCGGGCGACCGTATCCTCAGCATCGATGGCGAGCCGATCGAGAGTTTTTCGGAAATGCAGCGCATCGTGAGCATCAGCGCCGATCAGGAGCTGGCTATTGTTGTGGATCGGGGCGGGTCCGAGCTCGCCCTCAGAGCAACTCCGCGCAAGCAGGAAATGACGGACGTGTTTGGCAATACGATTCGCCGCGGCCTGCTGGGCATTCGCCGCAGCGCCTCGCCGGATGACTGGGTGCTGAAAAAATACGACCCGGCAACGGCTATCTGGATGGGAACCAAGGAGACTTATTTCGTGGTCTCCCGGACGCTCAGCTATCTCTATCAGGTGGTTACCGGCAGGGAAAAAGCGGATCAACTCGGCGGCCCCATTCGAATCGCGCAAGTTTCGGGGCAAGTCGCTACGGCGGGATTCTTCGCCCTCATGAACCTTGCCGCAATCCTGTCGGTGAGTATTGGTCTCATTAACCTGTTCCCAATTCCCATGCTCGACGGCGGACATCTGTTGTTTTATGCCATAGAGGCGGTCCGCGGACGGCCACTCAGCGAACGCACTCAGGAAATTGGCTTTAGAATTGGTTTGGCGCTGGTACTTATGCTAATGATCTTTGCGACCTGGAACGATGTGATTCACCTCACGTCATTGTGAGGGAATCCGGTTTCGGCCGGGCAGGCGTGACAAGTTGGCAACTGCTTGTCACGGTTGGAAAAAAGAACAAAAAACGGCCACAAAGGAATGTCCTTCTGGCCCAGCTTGTTATACGTTCACGGGGCTCAGCGTAGCAGGGGACACATAGCCTAAAATGTATGTTGGAAAGTCAGGAGTCGGGGGGCTGTTTTTACTCCTGCTGCTTTTTGCTGCCGCACCGGTTACCGTGCTTTTCGGCATTTCAGCAGGCGGAACGGCCGCGTGGGCTCAGTCCGCGCCTGTAATCCGGACAATTCAGGTGCAGGGCAACCGCCGCGTCGAGCCCGAAACAGTACGCTCCTATCTGCAATTTTCACCGGGCAGCCGCTACAATCCTCTGAAAGTCGATGAGTCCCTGAAGGCCCTGTTTTCCACTGGCCTGTTTTCCGATGTCAGGATCCGCCGCCAGGGAACGACAGTGATCGTTAAAGTCGTCGAAAACCCAATTGTTAACCGCGTGGCCTTTGAGGGGAACAGCGAGATAGACGACGACACGCTCAAGGCGGAAGTTCAGATGAAATCCCGGGCTGTTTTTACCCGCGCCAGAGTGCAGTCGGATGTACAAAGAATCCTGAATATTTACCGCCGCTCCGGGCGATTTGCGGCGCGGGTCGAGCCGAAGATCATCAATCAGGAATACAACCGCATCGATCTCGTCTTTGAAATCCAGGAAGGTCCGAAGACAACCGTCCGCAGCATCAGTTTTGTGGGCAATGAATCCTTCAAGGATTCGGAGCTCCGGGAAATCATTACGACATCTGAAACCGGGCTCCTGAGTTTCCTCAGCCCGACCAATATTTATGATCCGGACCGGCTCAATCTGGATAGGGAACTGTTGCGGCAATATTACCTCAAGAATGGCTACGCCGACGCCCGTGTGATCGCTGCGACGGCTGACCTTGACCGCGACGGGAAGGGGTTCTTCATCAATTTCACCGTTGAGGAAGGCGAGCTGTACAAATTCGGCGCAATCGACATCGAGACCAATCTTTCTTCGCTCGATCCTGAGGCCGTGCGTGAGCAAATCCAAACCCGCACGGGGCAAATCTACGACGCCTCCCAGATCGACAAGTCGCTTGAGAATATTACCAACGAGGTCGCGACGCTTGGCTATGCATTTGCCCGCGTGCGTCCGCGCGTTGACCGCGATACGGTCTCCCGGGTCATTTCAATCACCTATGTGATTGAGGAAGGTCCGAGGGTCTATATCCAACGGATAGATATTGTCGGCAATGTGCGCACACTCGATAATGTCATCCGCCGGGAATTCCGCCTGGCGGAAGGCGATGCATATAATCGATTGCTTGTAGACTCCGCTCGCCGCAGGCTGGTCAGGCTCCAGTATTTTAAGAAGGTTACGATCAATAACGAGCCGGGCAGCGCGCCAGACCGTATCATCCTCATCGTCAGGGTGACCGAGCAAGCCACCGGTGAGCTTTCCTTCGGCGGCGGCTGGTCGAGTGCAAGCGGTCCGGTTCTGGATATCAGTCTGAGCGAACGGAACCTGCTCGGCCGGGGCCAGTTCATACGCCTCCGGGCATTGGGCGGTTTCGATGACCTCAATATCGATTTTTCCTTTACAGAACCGAAGTTTATGGGCCGAAACTTATCGGCCGGCTTCGACATTTTCTTTAAGGAAAGCGATCGTGGCAGCGAATCCTCCTTTAATTCGAAAAAGATCGGCGGCGCTATTCGTTTGGGTATACCCCTGAACGAGAACTGGCGCCTGAGCACCAGCTACAGCATTGTCAATGAGGAAATACTTGATGTTCAGTCGGATGCATCCCTGGCGATCAAGGACGCGGAAGGCGAGACTCTGGTATCATCGGTCGGTTATTCACTCACTTATGATACCCGAAACAATATTAAGAGCCCCTCGCGCGGCTACTATTTCAGCGTTGGACAGGAACTGGCCGGGCTCGGAGGCGACGTAAACTTTATTCGCACACAGGCCGATGCCCGGGCCTTTTATCCAATCCGGAAGAAAATGACGCTGGCGGCGCGTGTTCAGGGCGGATATATCGCGGGGTTTGGCGGTGATGATGTGCGGATACTTGACCTGTTTTTCCGAGGATCGGAGTCCATTCGAGGGTTTGATAACTCTGGTATAGGTCCCCGCGATCTGGTCACCGGCGACGCGCTCGGCGGAAAAATATACGGAGCGAGTTCGCTTGAGCTGCGCTTTCCGGTTCCCAAAGTACCGGAAAAACTGGGTCTCTCGGCCGCGGTATTCTTCGATGCCGCAACACTCTTTGACGCGAGCAGTCGCGCCAACACGCTGGTGACCAGCCTTGGCGACGACGGAACGATCAGGACGTCGGCCGGGTTCAGTCTGATCTGGGAATCGCCGCTTGGGCCATTGCGCGCCGATTTCGCCCAGGCACTTACGTCAGAATCTTACGACGATACGAAGTTTTTCCACTTCGGAGCGGCGGCTCGATTCTAAAGGGCAATTTTGCCACTTGGTCTTTTCTGAAAATCCTGAGATTGATCAAGAGTTGCGTTTGGATAAAGAATGCGCGATGGAACACCCAGGATTCTTTAAGATTGCAGGCCCCTTTTCTCTTGGCGATCTGCTTAAAAACGCTGAGGCGCGTCCGGGTCCCGATGTCGATACGGGTCTGGAGATATGCAATGTCATGCCCCTGGACGAGGCCGGCGCAAGTCACATTACCTTCTTCAACAATCCAAAATATCTGAAGAGTTATGCAAAGACCCGCGCAGCGGCATGTTTCGTTGCGGAAAGTTATGCCGAACGCGCTCCAGAAGGAGTCGCCGCCCTTGTGTCGGATGACCCCTATCGGTCCTTTGCCTTGTCGCTGGCAATGTTCTACCCCGAAGCGATGCGTCCCAGGACAATAGGGCCGGCGGATGAGGGCTTTGCCGCGGGCATACATCCGTCGGCTGAACTTGAGGACAATGTTACCGTGGAGCCCGGCGCCGTTGTCGGCCCTGAAGCCCGGATCGGAAGCGGCACCGTTATCGCCGCCGGCGCGTCAATCGGTTATCGGGTCTGCATCGGACGCGATTGCTACATTGGCCCGAATACGACAGTCATACATGCATTGCTCGGAGACCGGGTAATACTGCACGCCGGTATAAGTATTGGACAGGACGGGTTTGGCTTCGCCATGGGGGCGCAGGGTCATTTGAAGGTGCCCCAAATCGGACGGGTGATCATCCAGGACAATGTTGAAGTTGGCGCCAACAGCGCAATAGACCGGGGTGCTTTGAAAGATACGATTATCGGCGAAGGCACAAGAATTGATAATATTGTTCAAATCGGGCACAACGTTGTGATCGGGCGTCACTGCGTCATTGTTTCCCAGGTCGGAATTGCCGGTTCGGTAGAGTTGGGTGATGGAGTTGTCCTCGGCGGGCAGGTCGGCATTAGCGGACACGTCAATGTCGGAGCGGGAGCGCAAATAGCAGCAACCAGCAGCGTACGGAGCAATGTTCCTCCTGGAGCAAAATGGGGAGGCACTCCCGCCAAACCCTTGTCGCATTGGTTCCGGGAAATTGCCCTGGTGCAGAAACTCGCCAGGGACCGGACAGCAGCTTTGAGAAACAACAGCCGCTCATAGCCCATGCAGGGGCGAGTTGCTGACGAGAAAATGGAGCGCGCGAAATGAGCGGCAAAGGGGGGAAAAAGGAGCTGAGAAGCCTGGATATCGGGCACATAATGAAGCTCCTCCCGCACCGGTATCCGTTCTTGCTGATAGACCGGATCATCGAGATGGACGGCGATCAGTCAGCCATCGGCGTCAAGAATGTCACTATCAACGAACATTTCTTTCAGGGGCATTTTCCAATCCACCCCGTCATGCCGGGCGTGCTTCTGATCGAGGGCATGGCGCAGACCGCCGGGGCATTATGCGTCGCCAACCTGGAAGAAAGCTACGAACCCAATCTGGTGTATTTCATGGCCATCGACAGGGCCCGGTTCCGCAGGCCGGTGGTGCCCGGAGACACGGTTTATTATCATATGAAAAAAATCAGGAACCGCGGGCGCGTGTGGCGCTTCAAAGGTGAGGCGAAGGTCGACGGCAAAATAGTTGCAGAGTCCGAGATCAGCGCCATGATCGTGGAATCCTGATCTATACGGCCCGTATAAAATGACCAACATTCATTCGAACGCTGTCGTCGCCCCAAACGCTAAATTGGGGCCGAATGTCGAAATCGGCCCGTTTTGCGTGGTCGGCGAGCATGTTGAGCTTGGCGAGGGGTGCAAGCTCCATTCCCACGTGGTGATCGAGGGCCGTACAAGGCTCGGCGCCAATTGCGAAGTCTTTCCTTTCGCGTCCCTGGGCCATATCCCTCAGGACTTGAAATATAGCGGTGAGGAGAGCCGGCTGGAGATCGGCAGCAACAATATTATCCGCGAATGCGTCACAATGCATCTTGGCACCGAAGGCGGAGGGCTGGTAACGAAAATCGGGTCGCACGGCCTGTTCATGGCGCAGTCGCATGTCGCCCATGACTGTCAGATTGGCGACCATGTTATTCTTGCAAACAGTGCGGCGGTCGCCGGCCATTGCATAATTGGCGACCACGCCATTCTTGGCGGATTGTCCGCAATCCATCAGTTTGTGCGGATCGGCGAGCATGCCTTTATCGGCGGAATGTCCGCTGTGGAGAGTGATGTCATTCCTTATGGAATGGTTGTCGGCCCGCGAGCCACGTTGAAAGGTTTGAACGTTATCGGGATCAGGCGGCGCGGTCTTGATCGAACGCAAATCAAGCAACTGCGCGCGGCCTATGACCTCCTGTTCACATCGGAAGGCACGCTATCGGAGCGAATGCAGAGAGTGGAAGAGGCGTTTTCCGGAGATGAGCGCGTGATGCAGATCATCGATTTCGTCAAGTCGGATTCCTCGCGTTCCATAGCGCTCCCGAAAAATGGCAAATAGCACATCCGCAATCGACATGTCTCGTTGAGAAAATGGCCATCGCACCTGCAAAAAGCCCGAGCGGTCTCACAATCATTGCAGGCGGCGGGCAAATGCCCCTGAAAGTTGCCAATGCGGCAACCTCCGCCGGGCGCGCCGTGCACATCTTCGCTCTGAGGGGCGCGGCGGAACCGGAGATTGAGAACTTTTCCCACACCTGGATCAACTTCGGTCATATCGGGAAGATCCTGTCCGTATCGAAGGCGGAGAATTGCGGGGAAATGGTCATTGTCGGATCGGCAAGGCGGCCCAGATTGGCTGACCTGAGAATTGACTTTGGGGCGCTGTGGAGCTTGCCCTCTCTTTTGGGGTTAATGGCAGGCGGCGACAATTCTGTCCTGACCGGTATAATCGAGTTTTTCGAAAGCAAGGGATTCAAGGTCTTGGGAGCCCATGAAATCGCACCCGAACTGATGGCCGGCAAGGGCGTGTTCAGCAGGCGGCGACCGGGAAAGGCGGACCGGAAGGATATTGCGATCGGTCTTGAGGTGATCGCGGCGCTCGGCGCGCTCGACGTCGGGCAGGCAACCGTTGTCGCTCAACAATACGTCCTGGCCGTGGAGGCGGCGGAAGGCACGGACAGAATGCTTCAGCGCTGCAAGGATCTGAACAAATGGGGCAAGAGCGGCAGCCGCAAACGCTCGGGCGTTCTTGTCAAATGCGCCAAGCCCGGCCAGGAACGCCGAATCGACTTGCCGACGGTCGGGCCCGAGACCATACGCCATGCCTCAAAGGCCGGGCTGGCCGGGATAGCCATCGCCGCCAATGAGGTGCTGATCGTCGATCGTGAGCAGTTCATAAAGGCGGCCGACGATGCCGGGCTGTTTGTCATCGGCGTGGACATGCAAGACGGCAAGCCGGCATGAACGAACGCAAGGAGCCGCTGCGGCTCTTTCTCGTGGCGGGCGAACATTCTGGCGATCAAATTGGCGGCAAGCTCATTCCGGCCCTTCGCAGGCTGGCGGAGCGGGAAATCGAATTTTCCGGGGTGGGCGGCGAAGCCATGGCCGCTCAAGGATGCGCATCGCTTTTCCCCCTGTCCGATGTCGCCGTCATGGGCCCCCTGGCAATACTGGCGCAACTGCGCACCATTGTGAAACGCGTCTATCAAAGCGTAGACGCCGCGGTGGAGATGAAACCCGACGCCCTCGTTATCATCGACAGCCCGGAGTTCACGCACCCGATTGCCAGGCGTGTAAGACGCCGGTTGCCGGCAATACCTGTCATCAATTATGTCTCGCCGACCGTGTGGAACTGGCGGCCGGGCCGGGCGCGTAAAATGCGCGGCTATATTGACCATGTATTGGCCATTCTCCCGTTTGAGCCAGCCGCGCATGAAAGGCTTGGCGGACCGGATTGCAGTTATGCCGGCCATCCTCTGATCGAGCGCCTGGAGTGGATTGAATCACTCGATCCGGCCGAACTTGCAGCATCATTGGGAGTGACGACAGAACACCCCGTGGTCGCGGTTTTGCCGGGCAGCCGGTCCAACGAGGTCAAGCGCGTAATGGACGCCTACGGAGACGCCCTGAGGCGCGTCATGGAAACCTCCGGCCCTTTGAATGTGATTATTCCGGTTGTGCCCAGTGTTGAAGAGCTGATCCGCGAGGGCATCGCAAAATGGCCTGTAATCCCGCATCTGATTACCGGAGAAGAGAAGAAGTTTCAGGCATTTCGACTCGCCGATGCGGCGCTTGCCACATCCGGCACCGTTACATTGGAATTGGCGCTGGCGGGCACGCCAATGGTCGTCGCTTACCGGACGGAGCCCATCGTTGCGATGTTCCGCTGGGTGGCGAAGGCGCATTCCATTGTGTTGCCCAATCTGATTTTGGAAGAGAATGTGTTCCCGGAGTTTTTCCAGGAGGCATGTTCAGCGGAAAATCTCTCGGACGCGCTGCTGGCGCTGCTGGACAGGGACGGGGCGCAAAGAAAACGTCAGATCGATGCATCGCGCGCTCTGGCATCGCGCATGAAACTTGCCAGCGGGAGCCCAAGCGACCACGCCGCCAAAGTCATCCTCTCCCTGATCAGACAATAAAGGGTCCGGTGACATGCAACGCGGCGTCCTGGTTTCAGCCTCGCTCCGTCACCGGCACATATGGCCGCTCTTTCGGGCCGGTATATAGCTGGCGCGGACGGCCAATGCGCTGGTCGGGATCCTCAATCATCTCTCTCCACTGCGCAATCCAGCCCACCGTACGGGCGAGTGCAAACAGGACTGTGAACATGGATGTGGGAAAGCCAAGCGCGCGCAGGGTGATGCCCGAATAGAAGTCGATATTGGGATAGAGCTTGCGTTCGACGAAATAGTCGTCCTCAAGCGCGATCCGCTCCAGTTCGATGGCCACCAGCAATGCCGGATCCGTGTCCGCTCCCACGGCTTCAAGAACCTCATGGCAATTCTGTTGCATGATTTTGGCCCGTGGGTCGTAATTCTTGTAAACGCGATGGCCAAAACCCATCAGCCGGAAGGGGTCGTCCTTGTCCTTGGCCCGTTTCACATATTCCGGAATTCTGTCGACGGTCCCGATCTCCTCCAGCATCCGCAACGCCGCTTCGTTGGCGCCGCCATGAGCGGGGCCCCACAAACAGGCGATTCCGGCCGAAATACAGGCAAACGGATTGGCGCCCGATGATCCTGCGAGACGCACCGTCGATGTCGAGGCATTCTGCTCATGGTCGGCATGCAGAATAAAAATATTGTCCATGGCGGCGGCAAGAACCGGATCGGATTCATATTTGTCGCACGGCACGGCAAAGCACATATGCAGGAAATTGGAGGCGTAATCGAGATCGTTGCGCGGATACACGAATGGCTGGCCAATGGAGTATTTATAGGCCATGGCGGCAATGGTCGGCAGTTTCGCGATCATCCGGATGGCCGCGATTTCCCGCTGCATCGGATCGGTGATATCGGTCGAGTCATGGTAAAATGCGGAAAGTGCGCCCATGACGCCGACCATGATGGCCATGGGGTGGGCGTCGCGGCGGAAACCGGTGAAAAACCGGTTCATTTGCTCATGCACCATGGTGTGCATGGTCACGCGCTGTTCAAAATCTTCCAGTTCCGACTTCGCTGGCAGCTCGCCATACAGCAGCAGATAGCAGGTTTCGAGAAAGCTGCCGTTTTCGGCAAGCTGATCGATGGGGTAGCCCCGATACAGCAAAATACCTTCCTCACCGTCAATATAGGTGATCTTCGATTCACAGCTCGCCGTCGAGGTGTATCCCGGGTCAAACGTGAAACAGCCGGTCTCCTGGTAGAGATGCGAGATATCGATGACGTCGGGCCCGATGCTTCCTTGGTAGATCGGCAGATCGATATCCTTCCCGCCTACTGCCAGTCTCGCGGATTTCTGATTGTCCTTAGCGGATGCAAGCCGTTGGGAATCACCAGATGCGCTCATGTGAGACCTCCATTGTCTAGCCAAAAGGCGGCCCCGCGACAGGACCGGGACAGCTATAGGTTGAATTGAAAAGTTGTCCCAATGCCTAATCGATTTCCCCGACCGGAGCAAGATCACCATTGGACGCAAAGCCGCCTGACCGGCCGATTTGGTGCGGTACGTGGATAACTCGGTATTTGCCGGATAGCTGCTTTACGAAACCTGGTCCCGGATACGCGCCAGGGACTCTTCCTTGCCGAGAACCGCAAGCACATCGAAAATACCGGGCGAAGTGGTGCGGCCCGTGAGAGCCGCACGCAATGGTTGTGCGACCTTGCCGAGCTTGAGACCGGACTTGTCCGCAAATTCACGTATGACGGCTTCAACTTCCGGCGCGCTCCACTCCTGAAGCGCCTCAAGCGGCTGAAGCAATGCACGCAGCACGTTACACGCATCGCCATCCAGCAGTTTGCCGGCCGCTTCGTTGATTTCCAGTGGCCGCGATGCAAACACGAACCGTCCCGCGTCGAGAATTTCGACCAGCGTTTTGGCGCGCTCCTTCAGACCCGGCATGGCCTGCGACAATTTCCGCCAGGACTCTTCGTTGCCGGTATTGGGCGGCCGCTCCTCATCTGGCAGTTCCGGTATGATCGCGCGAACCATCGCGGCGAGCGTTTCGTCATCGGTCCGCCGGATATAATGCCCGTTGAGATTTTCCAGTTTGCTGAAATCGAACCGGGACGGGGAGCGCCCGATTTCCGTCAGATCGAACCACTTTATCATTTCGGCCGTGGAGAAAATTTCGTCGTCTCCATGGCTCCAGCCAAGACGCACCAGATAATTCCGCAAAGCCTCGGGCAGGTACCCCATCGCCCGGTAGGCCGCTATACCGAGCGCGCCGTGCCGCTTCGACAGTTTGGCGCCATCGGATCCATGGATCAGCGGGACATGGGCGAAGACCGGCCAATCCCAGCCAAGAGCGGTATAAATCTGCGCCTGACGCGTTGCGTTGGTGAGATGATCCGCGCCCCGGATCACATGCGTTACGCCCATGTCGTGATCATCCGCCACAACAGCCAGATTGTATGTCGGCGAACCATCGCTGCGCAGAATCACCAGATCGTCGATATCCTTGTTGGCGACCGCGACCTTGCCCTGAACCTGGTCGTCGATAACCGTTTCGCCATCCCGGGGGGCCTTGAAGCGGATGACAGGGTCAACACCCGCCGGGGCGTCGGCAGGGTCGCGGTCGCGCCATGTACCGTCATAGACCGCCGTGCGGCCTTCGGCGCGCGCGCATTCGCGCATCTTTTCAAGCTCCTGAGGCGTCGCGTAGCATTTATATGCATTGCCCTCGCTGAGAAGCCGGTCCACCACCTCCCGGTGCCGGTCCGCGCGCCGGTGCTGATAAACAGGCTCGCCGTCCCATTCGAGCTCCAGCCAGGAAAGACCGTCAAGAATGGCGTCAATCGCCTCGGGCGTTGAACGCTGCCTGTCGGTATCTTCGATACGCAGCAGCATTTGCCCGCCCTTCGCCTTGGCGTAGAGCCAGTTGAAAAGGGCCGTACGCGCCCCGCCAATATGCAGAAAACCGGTGGGCGAGGGGGCAAACCGGGTCACCACTCCATGAGTCATGTGGTTCCTCCACGTGCTGACAATGTGTGTAAATCAACAAAGAATTCGGGCATCCCCGCGCGCTCATGTAGCATAAGTATCAGGTTCACGTTAAGGGCCGGGCGCTTTCGGGCGGGGGAAACGGGCATTGGCAGAGTGGCCTGAGCACACTCAGCGTCGTCAAATCCACACCGGATGGCCGGGGTGGCGCCCCGGGTTGCGCCTTGCCAGGATGCTCGAAGACGAAAATGACCGATGGTTCCTTTGGGTGCCGGTCTGTTTCGGTGCGGGCATCGGCCTCTATTTCGCGCTGCCGGAAGAGCCCCCGTTTTATTCCATCATTGCCGCGCTCGGAATCATACTCAGCCTTTGTCTCGCCACCCGAAATATACCTTTTCTCTGGACCCTTTGCGTTGCCTGTCTCTGCGCGGCGCTCGGTTTCACCAATGCCAAATTGCGCACGCTCAGCGTTGCACAACCCGCAATGGAGCGCGCCGGCGGCTTTCAGGTTCTCAGGGGCTGGATTGAGAAAACCGAGGCCCGGTTGCCGGTTGGGCACCGCATCACTCTTCGGCCGTTTGCCGCCCGGGGCGGGAAAAAGGGGAAACTGCCATACCGGGTGCGATACACCAGCCGCTTTGAAGAGGCTCCCGTCACGGGCTCGGCAGTCGAAGTGCGCCTGCGCCTGCGCCGTGTGCCCGAACCGGTGATGCCGGGCGGCTTCGATTTTTCACGCAAAGCCTATTTTGCGGGTCTTGGCGCGGTGGGTTTTGCGCTTGCGCCGGGCAAGCCGCTCACCGGCGTCCCGCCGCCGCCATTCGATATCCGCCTGCGGGCAAAAATCGACCGGCTGCGCCGCGGTATCGAACGGAGCATACTGGAGAGCGTTCCTGGAGAACGCGGAGCGTTTGTGATCGCGCTGATAACGGGAGAGCGCGGCCGCATTCCCAAAGAAACTCTCACCGCACTGAGGGACTCAGGGCTCGCCCATATGCTCGCGATTTCCGGGCTTCATATGGCGCTGATGGCGGGATCCCTGTACTGGCTCCTGCGGGCGGGGGCGGCGGGCTTTCCAGCCCTGGCGTTGCGATACCCGATCAAAAAGTGGGCCGCCATGCTGGCGCTGCTCGGGGCCGGGTTTTATCTCTCCATCTCGGGGGGATCAATCGCCACGCAGCGCGCATTCCTGATGACGGGAATAGTCTTTACCGCGATCCTGCTCGACCGGCCGGCACTCACTCTGCGCAACGTCGCTCTTGCCGCCGTCGTGATCCTCGGCCTGTTCCCCGAAAGCTTGCTCGACGTCTCGTTCCAGATGTCATTCGCCGCCGTGACGGCGCTGGTGGCTGTCTATGAACGCACGAGAAAGCGAAAATCCGCCGCATTCACACACACGCTCCACGGCCGGGCCCTCCGAAAGGCAGGCGGGTACCTTGCCGGGATTGCCCTCACAACACTGGTGGCCGGCATCGCCGTCGCGCCGTTCGCCGCATTCCACTTTCACAAACTCGCGCAATTCAGCCTGCTCGCCAACCTCGCCGCGATGCCGCCATTCGGCCTTGCAGTGATGCCCGCGGCGCTTGTGGTGCTGCTCATGATGCCATTCGGTCTGGAAGCCTTGCCATTGCAGTTTATGGCCTGGGGCATCGACCAGGTCGTATCCGTCGCCAAGGAAGTTTCGAGCTGGCCGGCCGCCACGGTCCGCGTAGCTACAATGCCGTCCGCCTCGCTCCTTGCCCTGACCCTCGGCGGTCTGTGGCTGTGCCTGTGGCGGAAGCCCTGGCGGCTGGCCGGGATTGGCATTGCCGGTATCGGCCTTGTGCTGGCGGGGGGAAACCCGCGCCCGGACTTGCTCGTTGGGCGCGATGGAAAACTGCTCGCCGTGCGCACGAGCGCCGATAACCTCTCCGTGACGGGAGGCAAGCGGGCCAGCTACTCCCTGGAGCAGTGGCTGCGCGCCGATGGCGACCCGCGCGATCCGGCCTCCGCGCTCAAGAGCGGCGCCTTCAAATGCGATGAACTGGCCTGCATTGCAACGGTTAAAGGCAGGACGGTCGCCTTTGTCCGGCACCCCGCCGCGCTCGCCGAGGAATGCGCGCGAGCCGACATCGTCGTGGCGCAAATTCCGCTCAACCGGCGTTGCCCCAAGGCGCGCGTAACCGTCGACCGGATAGACTTGTGGGCCGATGGCGCACATGCGCTCTATCTCGACGGGCAATCCATCCGCATCGAGACGGTCGCGCAATTCAGGGGCGCGCGCCCCTGGTCGCGCAATACCGTGCGGAAGCGCAAAAAACCTCTAACCGATGGCAACGCCTACGCGGGTGAACCAGGGGACGGGGATGAGAAAAAAAGCCGCTAATAAACGCGGATCAACCCCACCAGTGTGCCTTGAACATCGACCCTGTCCGGCCCGAAAATGCGGGTTTCATAGGCTGGATTCGCCGCTTCGAGCGCAATCGAATCGCCGCGGCGGCGCAGGCGCTTGAGCGTGGCTTCCTCATTGTCGACGAGCGCCACGACGATATCACCGGTATTGGCGGTATCGCTGCGGCGAATAATGACCGTGTCGCCTTCCAGAATGCCCGCCTCGATCATCGAATCCCCTTTAACATCGAGCGCGAAATGCTCGCCCTTGGCCAGCAGATCCGGCGGCACGTCGATGGTGCGGCTGCGATGCTGGATGGCCTCGATGGGGACGCCGGCGGCGATCTGCCCCATGACGGGAATGGACACATTGTTCGACGATGGGGTTCCGTCGTCCGATATACGCACGCGCCCCAGAGAGCCCTCGATAACGCTCGGCGAAAACCCACGGCCGCCGCCCAGGCCGGGATTGACCGATTCCGGCAGCTTCAATATCTCCAGCGCGCGCGCCCGGTGGGGCAGGCGGCGGATAAAGCCGCGTTCTTCAAGCGCGGTAATGAGCCGGTGAATCCCGGATTTCGATTTAAGGTCGAGCGCCTCTTTCATTTCATCGAATGACGGCGGCACTCCCTGTTCCTTCACCCGCTCGTGGATGAACATCAGCAACTCTTTTTGTTTTCGCGTCAGCATCTAAGCCCCTCGCTGGTCATTGCCGCGTCCAATGCGCGGTGTCCGAATCAAACTAGGCACCAGATATGGACAAATCATGAACATTTTATACATGTTCCAGTTGTGTTCCGCAAGGGGGTGCGAGTCGGAGATGTTCGGTGGGGTTGCTTGGGGGTTTGCCGAGCGCGGGAGAGTGACCTTGCCACGATTCGGAAGTACGGAAGAATAACAGCTACGCCCGTAACATTTAGCCTTGCCCAGGCCCGCAAAATGAACCGCGGGGCGCAGACTCTTTGCTAACAATATCCCCACGCGTCACCCCGGCGAAAGCCGGGGTCCAGTTTTGGTGGAGCGAGACGCGAGGCCGGTCTGGATTCCGGCTTTCGCCAGAATGACGGAAGAAGCCGGGATGGCGGGGAGCGCGCCTGGAGGCCCGTTTCAAAAATCCAGCGGCAATATCGCTACTGCCTCGCCCGCCAGTGCCGCTGGAGCCCCCGGCGACCGCACAATGAGGCAGTCGGCCTGCGACAGGGGCGAGAGCAGGGAGCTGTCCTGGGAGCGCACGGGGCGCACGAGCGCAGCGCCGTCCGGCCCGCTCTCGAATGTCGCGCGCATATAATGCTGGCGGGGGCCGTTTTCGCCGACGCCTTCGGCCAGGACCCCCGGTCTTTCCGCCGCCGCGCTGCTGTCCTGTGCGAGCAGTTTTTCAAGCATCGGAATGAGAAAAATCCGCGCGCATATCAGGGCCGAAACCGGGTTGCCGGGAAGCCCCACTATGCGCTGCGGCCCCAGCGTCCCGAACATCAGCGGTTTTCCGGGGCGCATGGCGATCTTCCAGAAATCGAGTTCCATACCGGCGGAGCGCAACGCGCCCTGCACAAGATCATGGTCGCCCACCGACGCGCCGCCGATGGTCAGCAGGATGTCGGCCTCGCGCGCCCGGGCAATATGCTCCGCCAGGCTGTCCGCCGTGTCGCGGGCGATGCCGATGCGCTCGCCCCGGCCGCCGGCCGCCTCGACCATTGCCGCCAGGCCAAAGGGAATCGATGAAACAATCTGCCCCGGTTTCAGTTCATCCCCCGGCATGACCAGTTCATCCCCCGTCGCCAGGATCGCCACCACGGGTTTGCGGCGGACCTTGAGCTGCGTCACGTTCATGGCGGCCGCGAGCGCCAGATCGCGCGCGCCGAGTTTCCGGCCCGCCCGGAGCAGGGTGTCGCCTTCGGCAAAATCATACCCGCGCGGGCGGATAAAGTTGCCCGGCTCCGCACGCACCTTCACCACGACCGTATTGCCGTCACGCTGCGTATCTTCCTGCATGACGACCGCATCTGCGCCTTCAGGCACCGCGCCGCCGGTAAAAATACGCACCGCTTGCCCCGCCCCGACCTGCGCCTCGAAGGGGTGCCCGGCGCCGGCATCGCCGATGACGCTCAAGTCGCAGGGTATGCCGCCCAGATCCGCGGCGCGCACCGCATAGCCATCCATTGCCGACGCATCGAAGGGCGGCTGGGTGATGCAGGCTGCAACCCCTTGCGCCAGAACGCGGCCATGGCCCTCTTCAAGGGGAATTGTTTCGATACCCACGGGCTCAAGGCCGGCGAGAACGCGGCTGCGCGCCTCGTCCACTGCGAGCAAGGGCTTGCGCGGCTCAGTCACGCCTGTCGCCCGCTTCGCCGGCCACATAACGACCGGACCGCCCGCCGGATTTCTCAATCAGGCGGATGCCGGAGAACGACATCCCCCGGTCAACCGCTTTCACCATGTCATAGATGGTGAGGCAGGCGAGGGACACGGCGGTCAGGGCTTCCATTTCCACACCGGTTTTGCCCGAGACCTTGGCCATCGCCGTGACGGCGATCCCGGCGGGGTCTTTTGAGAGTTGAAAATCGACCGTGACCTGAGACAACGCCAGGGGATGGCAGAGCGGAATGAGTTCATGGGTGCGCTTGGCCGCCATGATCCCGGCAAGACGCGCCGTGGCCAGCACATCGCCCTTTTTGGCATTGCCTTCCTCGATCAGCGCAAGGGTCTCAGGGAGCATGGAGACGAAACCCTCCGCAACCGCGATGCGCGTGGTCACGTCCTTGTCCGCCACATCGACCATATGCGCCTCGCCGCGTTCGTTCAGATGGGTGAGCGTCTTTCTGGTCATTGCGCGGCGGCTCCATGTTCGCGGGCCGGGGCCGCGAGAAGTGTACGCGTGGCCGCCTCGACATCGCCCTGCCGCATCAGGCTTTCTCCCACCAGAAAGGCGCGCACGCCATATTGCTCCATTTGTGTCAGGTCCTCAGGCGAGCCTATTCCGCTTTCGGATACGATAATTCTGTCATCGGGCACCATCGGCGCAAGGCGACCCGTTGTCTCAAGGCTGGTCTCGAAGCTGTTCAGATCACGATTGTTGATGCCGATAAGAGGCGTATCCAGCCCGAGCGCGCGCTCCAGTTCGTTTTCGTCATGGACCTCGGCCAGCACATCCATGCTCCAGTCCTTCGCGGCGGCGCAAAGCTCAGCGGCCTGCGCATCGCCGACGCCTGCCAGAATGATAAGGATACAGTCCGCGCCCCAGCTCCGCGCTTCCGCCACCTGATAGGGATCGAGCATAAAATCCTTGCGCAGGACGGGCAGGGCGCAAGCTTCCCGCGCCGCGCCGAGGTAAGCGGGATGGCCCTGGAAGGAGGGTTCATCGGTGAGGACCGACAGACACGCCGCCCCGCCGCTCTCATAGGCTCTCGCCAGCGAGGCGGGGTCGAAGTCCTCCCGGATCAGGCCCTTCGACGGACTGGCCTTCTTTATCTCCGCAATGAGCGCGGACGCGCCGCTTTCGATTTTCTTTGTTATTGCCGCAATGAAACCCCGAACGGGGGAGGCGGCCCGGGCCTGTTCCTCGACCGCTCGAAGCGGATGCGCGGCTTTTGCAGCGGCAATCTCTTCGCGTTTGTAGGCGTTTATCTCATCAAGGACATTGGCCATGGCTTCAAGCGTTGGTTATGCGCACGAGATCGTCAAGCGCCTTGCGCGCCGCGCCGCTGTCGATGGCCTCAGCCGCCATCCTGGCGCCCGCCGAAAGCCCTTCAGCTTTCCCGGCGACGACCAGCGCCGCGGCGGCGTTCAGAATTACGATATCGCGGAACGCGCCGGGCTGGCCGGACAGCACGTCCGCAATCGCTTTTGCATTTTCTTGCGCATCGCCGCCCGTCAGGTCATCGGGCGGCGCTTCGGGCAGCCCGGCGTCCTCAGGCGTGACTTCGAAGGTGGTTACGGAGCCATTTTTGAGTTCCGCGACGAATGTCGGGCCGGTGGTCGTGAGTTCGTCGAGCCCGTCGCTGCCATGCACGACCCACACGCGCTCCGACCCCAGATTGGAGAGCACCTGCGCCAGCGGCACAATCCAGTCACGCGAGAACACGCCTATCACCTGAAACTTCGTGCCCGCGGGGTTGGCCAGCGGCCCAAGCAGATTGAATATGGTCCGTATGCCAAGCTCGGCGCGTATGGGCGCCACATGGCGCATGGCGGAATGATGCTTCGGCGCGAACATGAAGCCGACACCGGCCTCCTCAATGGCCTTCGAGACAACCGCCGGGCCGACATCCAGATTGACGCCGAGCGCGGCCAGCACATCGGCCGAACCGGACTTCGACGAGACCGACTTGTTGCCGTGCTTGGCAACGGGAACGCCGGCGCCCGCCACAACAAAGGCCGTGCAGGTGGAAATATTATAGGTGCCCTTGGCGTCACCGCCGGTGCCGCAGGTGTCGACGGCGCCTTCGGGCGCCTCGACGCCGGTGGCCTTGGCGCGCATGGCCTGCGCCGCGCCGGTGATTTCCTCGACGCTCTCGCCGCGCACGCGCAGCCCCATGAGGAAGGCGCCCATCTGCGCCGGTGACGCCTCGCCGGACATCATGATGGAGAAGGCCTGGGCCGCTTCACCGGCATCAAGGGACTGCCCCTCGGCAACCTTGGCTATGAATGGAGAAAACTCGGACATGAGAAACGCTCGCTAGACTGCGGCCATGGCCGCATCGAACGGCCCGGCGGGTTCATGTTTGATGCCGGCGAGGTCGAGGAAATTCGCCAGCAGGGCATGACCATGCTGCGAGGCGATGCTTTCGGGATGAAACTGCACGCCGTACAGGGGATGGGTTTTGTGTTGCAGCCCCATGATGACGCCGTCATCCGTTTCGGCCGTTATCTCAAGGCAGGTGGGGAGCGTTTCGCGATCGACGGTGAGTGAGTGGTAACGCGTCGCCTCGAACTCGGAGGGCAATCCGTTGAAAAGCCCGGCGCCGGTATTGCGTATGGTCGAGAGCTTGCCATGCATCAGGGTTGGCGCCTGCACGACTTTTCCGCCAAAGGCCTGTCCAATCGCCTGATGACCGAGACACACGCCAAGTAGCGGCACGTCCGGCGCGGCGCGCTTCACCAGCTCCAGGCAAATACCGCCCTCATTGGGCGTGCAGGGCCCGGGCGAGAGAACAATGGCCCGCGGGCCTTCCTCGAGCACCCGGTCGACGCTCACTTCGTCGTTGCGGTAGACGCGGCACGGCGCCCCCAACTCGCCCAGAAAATGCACGAGGTTGTAGGTGAAGCTGTCATAGTTGTCGATCAGGGTCAGCATATCAGTGTTCTAACCCGTGCCTGCCCATCGCCTCAAGCGATGTCGCAATTCGGTTAAAGCTGAAGATTGCAATCAGACATCCTTTGGAATTTCCCGTGGGAGCACGAAACGCTGCAAATAGCCGGCGCCCGGCACAACAGATCCCCAGTCTCCCTCAAACCGGATAACCGTGAGCGCGGCGGTGGGGAACTTCATTTCGAGGATATCCATCGCATCGGCTTCGCCATCGCCGCAAAGCGTTAGCACAAGGGAATGCATCCCCGGATTGTGACCGACCAGCATGGCATGCGCGCAGCTTGCGGGAATTGCCTTCAGCGCGCGCAACATCTCGCCTGGACCCGCATGATAGAGGCCCTCCTCATATCGAATTTCAGGTGAAGTGCTCCATTCCGCGGATGTGCGTTCCAATGTCTGGCGGGCCCTGACAGCGGCCGAGCACAGCACCAGTTCAGGCTCGAGGCCCTCGCGCGCCATATAGCGCCCCATGCGCGGCGCCGCTTTTTCACCTCGCGGGGCGAGGGGGCGGTCGAAATCCCCTAAGCCGGGATTGTCCCAGGCCGATTTGGCATGACGGAACAAAGACAGGGTCACCATGGTGCATCAACCTTGATTTGAGCCGGTCGCGAAACGGACCGCTTCCTCGGCCGCCCGGAACAGCGCCCTGGCCTTGCTCTGGCATTCGGCCTGTTCGGATTGCGGCACGGAATCGGCGACTATGCCGGCACCGGCCTGCACATGCATCACACCGTCCTTGACCAGCGATGTTCGAAGCACAATGCAGCTGTCCATGTCGCCATCGGCGGAGAAATAGCCCACGCAGCCGGCATAGATGCCGCGCTTTTCCTGCTCCATCTCATCGATGATTTCCATGGCGCGCACCTTTGGCGCGCCCGAAACCGTGCCGGCCGGAAAACCCGCCATCAATGCGTCGATGGCATCGAATTTGGGATCAAGCTCCCCGACGACATTGGAGACGATGTGCATCACCTGGGAGTAATATTCGAGGAAGAAGCTGTCGGTGACGCGGATACTTCCGACTTTCGCCACGCGGCCCGCATCGTTGCGGCCAAGATCGAGCAGCATCAGATGCTCCGCACACTCTTTCTTGTCGTCGAGAAGCTCTCGCGCCAATGCCGCGTCTTCCGCCTTGGTCGCGCCGCGCGGGCGTGTGCCGGCGATGGGGCGAATGGTCACTTCACCGCCACGGGCCCGCACCAGAATCTCCGGGCTCGAGCCCACCACGGAGAACCCGTCGAGATGGAGATAGTAGAGGAAAGGCGAGGGGTTCACCCGCCGGAGCGCCCGGTAGAGCGAGAAGGGAGGAAGGGTGAAGGGCGCCGAAAAGCGCTGGCTCAGCACCACCTGGAAGATGTCGCCGGCCGCGATATAGTCCTTCGCGCGGGCGACCTTCGCCATGTATTCCTCAGGCGTCGTATTCGATTTCGGCTCAGGCAATGGTACGCTGGAGCGATCAAGGCGTGCGGAATGAGGCAGGGGGGTGTCGAGCCGCAGCAATGCGCTTCGAAGTCGCTCGGTTGCGCGGTTATAGGCATTTTCTGCGGATACGCCTTCCGCCGGACGCACCGGAGTCACGGCGGTCATTTCATCGGTCACCGCATCGAAAATCACCATAATTGTCGGGCGGACCATTATGGCGTCGGGCGTGCCGATGGGATCAGGATTGCCGCCCGGCAGATGTTCGATCAAACGGACCGTATCATAGCCCATATAGCCGAATACGCCCGCTGCCATGGGTGGCAAATCTTCCGGCAACTCAAGCCGGGACTGCGCGAGCAATTCACGCAGCGCGGCGAGCGTGCCGTCTTTGCAAGGCGCATATTCAGACGTCTCCATCGGAGCCAGGTTGATTTCCGATTTGTCCCCATTGGCGCGCCATACAAGGTCAGGGTCAAAACCGATGATGGAGTAGCGGCCGCGCACCGCGCCGCCTTCCACGGATTCGAACAAAAAGGAGTAGGGACGCTTTTCGGCAAGTTTGAGAAAAGCTGAAACGGGAGTTTCCAGATCGGCGACCAACCGTATCCATACAACCTGCGGCTTTCCGGCCTTGTAGGTCATTGAGAACCGGCCAAAAGGGGGCTCAACCCGTCCGGGTCCGGGCAATTTGGACATCATTGTCATCCCGCCCGCGCACCCGCGCTAAAAAACATGGTTTCTGGGGCCTCCGCGCTGCCCGGAATATGCGCGCCCGGCCGTGGCGTCGTCGAATACCTGCTGATTGATATTCACGCTGAAACTGTCCCGCAAGCCGCGAACATACTGAATGATCAGGTCATCGCCGATTTCAGGAATGATCGCGGCCTCGATTTTTTGCCGGACATCCGCATTGAGTGAACCTGGCTGTTTTGTTTCCGCAACCTCAAAAATGATCCGGCTCTTGCCGTCTGTTGCGCTTGAGGAGCCGAAAGCGCCCTGCTTGAGGGCAAAGGCCTGCTGGATAACGGCGTTCGGCAAGCCATCCCCGCTATCGCTTCGCTTCAGCGCCCTGGTTTCCTTTACCTCGGCGCCAAAAGTCCCGGCCAGATCGGTCAGCTTTTCTCCCGCGCGCAACTTATCGACCAGTTCTTGTCCCTTTTTGCTCATGAGGGCGCGCTCTTCGTTCTCGCGCCACTTGGCCGCCGCAGCCTCTTTTACTTCGCTAAAGGCCTTCAGCCGCTCCGGTGTTATTTTTAACACATCAAACCAGATATAACCTTGGCCGGGCGTTTCCACCGGTTCGCTCTCAAGCCCCACCTCAGCCTGAAAAACAGCCTGCAACGCCGCGCGCTGGAGTGCAAACTCGCCGACGAGCCTGCCGTCTCCGTCACGCCCGCTCAGATCGACTTCGGCGATTTCGATGTATTTCAAATCAAGTTTCTTCGCGACCTCCGCCAGCGTCGAACCGCCGGCGCGCTCGTCCTCAATTTTGTCATAAGCGTCAAGAATGCGTTCCGCGACGCGTTCTCCCGCCAGAATCTTCCGAATATTCCCGCGCTCATCCTCAAGTGTTTTTATGACCGCGGGCTCGATCTTTGTGACTTTTGCGACCACCGTCGCAAACCCGCCTTTGACTGGCTTGCTGATCTCGTTCACAGGCAATGCAAAAATCACATCGGCCACGGCTTCGTCAGCCACACCGTCCTTGGCGGTGAGCCCGAACTCTATATCGCCCTTGAGGAGCCCGCGCTCCTGGGCGACTTCCATGAAATCAGCCCCGTTTTTCAGCTTTTCATAAGCCTCCTTGGCAGCGGCCTCATCGGGGAAGGGGATTTGCAGAAAGGCCCTGCGTTCGGGTGTGCCATAGCGAGCTTTATTCTGCTCAAAATAGGCCTTGATATCGCTGTCGCTGACCTCGATTTCTTTGGTGAGAACTTCCGGTTTGAAGGAGATCATGCCGACTTTCCGGAATTCCGGCGCTCTGAATTCGCTTTTGTGCGTGTTGTAATAGTCGCGCAGTTTTTCCTCCGAGGCTTCTCCGATCTCGCCCAGCCGCGCCAGCGGCGCGGCGAAGTAACGCAATTTTCGCGTCTCGTTACGAAACTTGTTTGTAACTTCGAGCACAGTCTTGGGCACCAGAGTGCTGGATAAGATCGTTTCGGTGAGCTGTCCCAAAATCATTGCGCGATGCTGGCGCGTCAGAAATTCCTGCTCGGTCAGTCCGTTCGCCTGCAGCAACTGGTAATATCTCTCCTGGCTGAACCGCCCGTCAGAACCCTTGAAAGCGGATTCGCGCATCAGCCTGCCCGTTACCGCCTTACCGGTGATTCCGAGCCCCAGTGATTTGGCCTGCGATTCAATTGCCGCATCACCGATAAGGCGCAAGAGCACCTGAGTGTTGAGCCCCATTTTGGTGGCCTCGTCAAAGTTTACATTGCGCCCCAGGCGATTGCTCAGGGAACGCATTTCACGCTGAAATTCCGCTTGATAGTCCGCTGAGGAAATTTCGGTATCATCTACGGTCGCGACAGTCGTCGCACCATATCCGCCAAAAATATCGGCAACGCCCCACACGGCGAAACTCATCACCAGAAGGCCGATAAAAATTTTCGCGATCCAGCCCCCAGTGGCATTACGGAGTGCTTCGAGCATAATGCGTTCTTCTCACCTTGATTGTGTTGATGCCTTGAAAAGTGATCCGATTTGGTCAAGCTAGCCAGGCGGACGCATCATATGGACCGCAGTCCATCGCGGCAAGGCGGCACTGCGTCATCTTTCAGGTCCGTTAACACTGTCTGCAATCGAGACCAAACCATACTTATGTTCAGCTATTTCCAATAATTTCAATGGAGTTCCGATAATGAGTCAACCACTCCCCCTGGTCGCCGGTAACTGGAAAATGAACGGGTTGAGAGCTTCATTGACGGAGGCGGAAGCGCTGGCCAGACAGCTGGACGGCAATGACGCGATCACGGCGCAAGTGATGATCTGCCCGCCGGCCACGCTTATTGCCCCGTTAGCCGCGGTGCTTGAAGGCAGCTCCATTCTCATCGGCGGGCAGGATTGCCACGTCAACGCTTCGGGTGCGCATACGGGCGATATCGCCGCGGAAATGCTGGCCGACGCCGGCGCAAGCGCGGTTATCGTGGGTCACTCCGAGCGGCGCGCCGATCATGGCGAGACCAATGATGTCGTTCGCGCCAAGGCGGAAGCAGGCTACAGAGCAGAACTGATCTCCATAATCTGCATTGGCGAAACCGAACGGGAACGCGCGCAGGGCGATACCCTCAATGTGGTGAGTGAACAGCTTTCAGGGTCTCTTCCCGGCGCGGCGACATCCGGCAACACGGTGATTGCCTATGAGCCCGTTTGGGCCATCGGCACCGGGCTTACGCCGACCCTGGATGATGTCGGCGAGGTTCACCAGCATATTCGCGCCGAACTGACCCGCAGGCTCGGCGGGGACGAGGGCGCGGCCATGCGCATTCTTTATGGCGGCTCCGTGAAACCGGGCAACGCGGCCGAACTCATGGCCATTAAGAATGTAAACGGCGCGCTGGTTGGCGGCGCCAGCCTCAAGGCCAGTGATTTCTGGGGCATTATCTCGGTCTATTCGGAGCGCTGATTTTTCTGGCCGCAGTCATTCTGACTGGCAACCCGCCGGTCGAGTGGTTAGGGTCCGGGCTCGCAACGACCCACCGAAGATTTCTCAATTTCTCTCCGACGACGTGAGTTGAAACAGTGACGAGCGGTTTGAAACTCATTGCCACGGCACTTCTCGGCCTGAGCGTGCTGGCGGCGTCCCGCGGCGATACCGCGGCAAAACCCCTGTCCAGCGAGGCCTGTGTCAAACTGGTCAACGAACACACTGAACTCGCCAAGGGTGGTATTGAGGAGGCGATGAACCAGGACCCGGAAAATGCCGGCGCGGCACTGAATGAGGAGCAGCTGGCGCGCATCGAGCGGTTTCTTTTTATTGAGGGACAGATTCGCTTTCGCTGTCCTGAAGTTCAGTTGCCTGGCCTGGGCGTGCCCGAGCCGTCAAAAACGCAGGCCGCCAAACTTGAGAAAAAGAAGATCAAAAAGCCAAAAGGCCCGGCAGTCCCAATGCCTGAGCGCAAACCAAAATTGCCATCAAAGAGCCCCGGTTGAGGCGCAGGGGATATTCTGCCGGACCAAACCTCCTAAAGAGGGTCACGCAACAGGTCTGGCCAAATTACAAGCACTCCTGTAAAAGGCGAACCGCATAAACACTTTCCTGTTTGAATCGAGACGAAAACTATGGCGACTGTGCTTTTGGTCATACACCTGATGGTGGCTACGGCCCTTGTGGGTCTGGTGCTGCTGCAACGCTCCGAGGGCGGTGCGCTTGGCATCGGCGGCGGCAGCGGCGCCGGCGGCGGCTTTATGTCCGGGCGCGGCACGGCCAATCTGCTCACCCGTGTGACGGCTGTATTGGCAGCCGCCTTTTTCGTCACGAGCATCCTTTTGACACTCATCGCCACGCAAGGTTCGCGGCAGGGCGAGAGGTTGGAGGGCTTTACTATCGACAGCGGCCAGGAAGTCCCCGATTCCGGCGCGCCTGCCTCGGATTCCGGCGCGCCCCTTGAAGGATTTCAGTTGCCGCCGGCGCCGCCTTCCGGCCCGCAAGTGCCTCAATCTCAGTAGAATCGAACACAGCGCGAAAAAAAGTGCCCGGCTTGTCGCTTTAGGCTTCGAATCACGGCGCGCATTGTATATTCTGCAAGCCCATGGCGCGGTATCTGTTCATCACCGGCGGCGTGGTCTCCTCACTCGGAAAAGGGCTCGCTTCAGCGGCATTGGGCGCACTTCTGCAGGCGCGCGGATTTAAGGTCCGCCTGCGGAAACTCGATCCGTATCTGAATGTCGACCCGGGGACCATGAGCCCTTATCAGCACGGCGAGGTGTTCGTCACCGACGATGGCGCGGAGACGGATCTCGATCTGGGGCATTACGAACGTTTTACCGGCGTGCCCTGCAGCCAGGCCGACAATGTGACCTCGGGGCGCATCTACCAGAATGTTCTGAACAAGGAACGCCGCGGCGACTATCTGGGCGGCACGGTGCAGGTCATTCCCCATGTGACCGACGAGATCAAGAATTTCGTCCTTGCGGGTAATGAAGGCGTCGATTTCGTATTGTGCGAAATCGGCGGCACGGTTGGCGATATTGAAGCGCTGCCATTCTTCGAGGCCATTCGCCAGCTGGGCAACGAGTTGCCCCGCGGAGATACCGTCTACATACATCTGACCCTCATTCCCTATATCAAAAGTGCCGGGGAGCTGAAAACCAAGCCGACGCAGCATTCGGTCAAGGAGCTGCGCTCGATCGGCATTCAGCCGGACGTGCTGCTGTGCCGCTGCGACCGGCCGATTCCCGAAGATGAGCGCCGCAAGATCGCGCTGTTTTGCAATGTGCGCGACAGCTCGGTCATCCAGGCGCTCGATGTTTCGTCAATCTATGACGTGCCGATCGCTTATCATGAGGAGGGGCTGGATCGCGAAGTCCTCGCCGCCTTCGGTATTGAGAATGCGCCGGAGCCCGATCTGGAGCGCTGGCGGAAGATTTCCGATCGCGTTGCCAGTCCCGAAGGCGAGGTCAGGGTCGCGGTGGTCGGGAAATATACCGGCCTCATGGATGCCTATAAGTCACTGAATGAAGCGCTGGTCCATGGCGGAATCGCCAATAAGGTGAAGGTCAATCTGGACTGGATTGAATCGGAGATTTTCGAAACCGACGATCCGGCGGCGTATCTTGGGGAAGTTCACGCCATTCTGGTGCCCGGCGGTTTTGGCGAACGCGGTTCGGAGGGCAAGATTCGCGCGGCCCGGTTTGCGCGTACACGCAAGGTGCCCTTTTTCGGCATCTGTTTCGGCATGCAGATGGCGGTGATCGATACCGCCCGCGATCTTGCCGGCATTGCGGATGCCAGCTCCACCGAATTCGGGCCCACGCAAGAGCCGGTTGTGGGCCTGATGACTGAATGGATGAAGGGGAATGAGCTGGAACAGCGCGAATCCAACGGCAATCTCGGCGGCACCATGCGCCTTGGCGCCTATGAGGCGCATCTGGCCAAAGACAGCAGGGTTGCCGAAATTTATGGCGCGATACAAATATCGGAGCGTCACCGTCACCGTTATGAAGTGAATATGCGCTACCGCAACAAGCTCGAGGCGGCCGGATTAAGGTTTGCGGGCATTTCGCCTGACGGGCTGTTGCCGGAGATTGTGGAAATCCCCGATCACCCCTGGTTCATCGGCGTGCAATTTCATCCCGAATTGAAATCCCGGCCCTTCGATCCGCACCCGCTGTTTGCATCCTTCATTGCCGCGGCGGTCGAGCAAAGCAGGCTTGTCTAGTCATGACCCCCAACTCCTCCGTCAAAATCGGCGCGTTGAGCGTTTCCAACACCGCTCCCATCGCGGTGTTCGCGGGGCCATGCGCGCTTGAATCGCGCGACCATGCCCTGGAGACCGCGGCCGCCCTGAAAGAAATTGCCGAACGGCTCAATATCGGCCTCATTTACAAATCGTCTTTCGACAAGGCCAACCGCACCAGCACCGCAAGCGCGCGCGGGCTCGGGCTGAAGGAAGCGCTGCCCATATTCGCGGAAATTCGCGAGAGCCTGGGTCTGCCGGTCGTGACCGATGTCCATGAACGCGAACACTGCGCCATCGTCGCCGAAGCCGTCGATGTCCTGCAAATCCCGGCCTTCCTGTGCCGGCAAACCGATCTGCTCGTCGCCGCGGCCAGGACGGGCAGGGTCATCAAGATCAAGAAGGGGCAGTTCCTGGCCCCCTGGGACATGAAGAATGTCGTCGCCAAAGTCCTGGAGGCCGGAAATCCCAACATCCTTGTGACCGAACGCGGTGCGAGCTTCGGCTACAACACTCTCGTTTCCGACATGCGCGCGCTGCCCATTCTGGCTGAGACCGGCTGTCCGGTCGTGTTCGATGCAACCCATTCGGTGCAACAGCCTGGAGGGAAGGGGACTTCAAGCGGGGGACAACGCGAATTCGTCCCCGTGCTGGCGCGCGCGGCCGTTGCTGTCGGCGTGGCGGCCCTGTTTATCGAAACCCACCGCGACCCGGACAAGGCGCCATCGGACGGGCCGAACATGGTGCCTCTGGGTGAGTTCGAAGAACTGCTGAAAGACCTTCAGGAAATTGACGCGGTCGTGAAGAAGGCGTAGCGCGTCCGGTCACGCCGGCGGCGCCAGCTTCCCTGTTTCATCGTCCCAGCGCCAGAGATTGTCATTGGTCAGATGCGTGCCGCCGGCCCAGCGATCGATGGGCGCCTCTTTTGTGTAATCCGCGGCCCCCGCCAGAACCTGCAACCCCAGTGTGTTCAGACGGAGCGTGCTGGCCAAATACGTCCTGATATCCGCCTCTGGCAGTGCGGGTGAAAAGCGGCCCTCAAGACCCTCGATCAGGCGGCCCGGATTCGACGCAAGGCCATCCAGCCAGCCCCAGAAACTCCAGTCACCCATAAAAGCGGCCTCCTCGAGCCGTCCCGCCGCGGCAAATACCAAGGGCGGCGTCTCAACGCCGTCATTGATGGCCATAAGGATTTGATGCTGGGTGCGCGAAAGTCCCGACCCGGGGGCGGGCAATTCCTGCAACATGCGCCGCACCGCATTTTCAAGACTGGGCAATGCCGAAAGATCCTGGTTCAACAGGCCCGCCCACGCTTCGGGCGCCGGCTGGCGGAACGCCGACCATGCCGTGCGCGCCAGCGCCAGTTGCGCTGCGCTCACCGGTTTACGGTCTTTGGCAAACTCCGTGATCGATTCGGGCGTTTGCGTCCCAAGAAAGTCTTGCGCCTGCACCAGCCAGAGCGCGCCATCGCTGCGCGGATTGGCTGCAAACCAGTCCAGGATTTGAATGAGTTGCAACTGATCGTAGAGATCATGCTCAAACCATAGGGTTACGGTCTCGAATGTTTCATGATGCGCCAAACCCCGGTCGCGCGCCTTGAAGTTTTCCAGCAATGCGGCCCGGTCCTCCCAGTTGCGTCCGCCGAGAAAACCGGCGCGCGTCCGCGACAGTTCTTCATGGGAGTCCGTCAGCGGCGCCGGCCCCTCATGCAGGACATCGCGCCAGGGCAGAACTTCAGTGCCCGCATAGGCCTTGCGCAGGATTTCTCCCGCCGAATCGCCATTGGTGATGATGAGGTCGTATCCGGGCTGAAGCGACTGACCCATTCGTTCAGCCGCGCCCGCGATAGGCCGCAACCCCCTGATCGGGCACCCACAAGCCTTCGGGCAGGACACCCGTTTGCCAGAAAACGTCGATCGGCATGCCGCCGCGCGGATACCAGTAACCGCCAATCCTCAGCCAAAGCGGTTCGATATCGCTCACAATCCGTTTGCCGATCGCTACCGTGCAATCTTCGTGGAAGGCGCCGTGATTGCGAAAACTGGCCAGATAAAGTTTCAAGGATTTCGATTCCGAAATCCATTCGCCCGGCACATAGTCGATGACCAGATGGGCAAAGTCCGGCTGACCCGTAACCGGGCAGAGCGAGGTAAACTCGGGGCAGGTGAAGCGCGCCAGATAGTGGGTATCGGAATGCGGGTTGGCCACCCGCTCCAGCTTCGCTTTCTCCGGTGAATCCGGCACGGGCACTTCCGCGCCCAGTTGGGTGAGTTGTTCTTCCTGGTCAGTCATGTCGACAAACTCAATCCGGGCCGGGACCGGTATAGACGCAGCCTTCGTTGCAGGTGTCGCGGGAGATGGCGATCTCAACCAGCCCGGGAACGCGATTATGCAGCCGGCTCCAGAGCCATTTTGAAATCAACTCCAGGGTCGGGACCTCAAGCCCCTCGATCTTATTCAGAAAATTATGGTCGAGCGTGGTACGCAGCTCTTCCGTTGCGCCCTTGAGATCATCAAGATGCATGATCAGACCCGTTTCGGAATCGGGCTCGCCTTCGATGCTGACGCGCACGCGGAACGAATGACCGTGAATCCGGGCGTTGGGATGGCCTTCCGGCGCTGAGGGCAGAAAATGCGCTGCCTCGAATGTAAATTCCTTGTAAATACGCATGGGCCGCTGTTTAAGGGATTTCACGTTGCAATACCAGTAGGGTCTGTCAGGCAATTCCCATGAGTTTATGGGTTTGCAGGCTGAGCCGCCATTGCGGGTTTTTGACGCAATGGGCAAGGGCGGCCTGCGTATTTTCACGCGCCGCGCCGCCGTCCATGGGTTGCAGCAGAAAATTCCCGAAATCCAGACCTGCCACATCGCCCGGTGCGATGCCGTCCTGCGGGTAAACCAGTTTCAGCTCATCGCCTGATTTCTGCACCAGCTCCGCCCCCGCCTTGGGGCTCACGCAAATCCAATCTATGGAACGCGGCACAGGCAGTGTGCCGTTGGTTTCAATTGCGATTTCAAAACCCGATGCGTGCAGGGCGGCAATAAGGGCTTCATCGACCTGCAACATGGGCTCGCCGCCCGTGAGAACCACCAGAGGCTGCTCGCCATTTGCCCCGCGCCATTGATCCATACAGGCCCGCGCGACATCTTCGCCCGCACGGAATTTTCCGCCGCCGGGGCCATCCGCGCCGAGAAAATCGGTATCGCAAAAGCGGCAGATGGCGGCGGCGCGGTCGCGCTCCAGGCCCGACCACAGGTTGCAGCCGGTAAAGCGGCAAAAGACCGCGCGGCGGCCGGTTTGCACGCCTTCTCCCTGCAGGGTCAGATAGATTTCCTTGATTGTGTACATCTTCTAACGCGTTTGCGCGGCTGCGGTCTCGCAGCGCCATTCCCTATAACCTCTGGCGCGCAATGCGCACGCCGGACAGTCCCCGCAGCCATAGCCCCATTCATGGCGCTTGCCCCGCTCGCCCAGATAGCAGCTGTGGGTGTGTTCGACGATGAGAGCGGTGAGCGCGTCGCCGCCAAGCTCATGCACCAGCGCCCAGGTCTGCGCCTTGGTGAGATGCATCAGCGGCGTTTCTATCACCAGGTCTTTTTCGGTGCCGAGCCGGATGGCCTTCGCCAAGGTCTGCAATGTCTCTTCGCGGCAATCCGGATAACCGGAGAAATCGGTTTCGCACATACCGCCTATGAGGGCCATAAGGCCGCGCCGGTAGGCGAGGGCGGCCGCATAGGTGAAGAACAGAAGATTGCGGCCCGGCACGAATGTATTGGGCAGGCCGTTCTGCTGCATCTCAATGGCGACATCCCGGGTCAGCGCCGTGTCGCTGATCTTCCCCAATGCGGGCATCTCGATCATATGGTCCGCGCCCAGACGCGCGCGCCACTGCGGGAAACGCTCGGAAATTTCCTCGCGGACCCTCTGCCGGCAGGACAGCTCGATATTGTGGCGCTGGCCATAATCGAATCCCACCGTCTCGACGCGCGCGTAACGCTCAAGCGCCCAGGCCAGGCAGGCGGTTGAATCCTGACCGCCCGAAAACAGCAGCAGCGCGGCTGTGTTTTGACGATTATCGGCGCTCATCGATTTGCTCCCCGGCACCCGACCTTTTTCCCCGGGCCGTCGTGAATTTCATTAAAGATGAAACCACGGCCTTACTCGCTCTTTCGCAACGCGCGGTGATCGGCTAAATGAAGTGGCGAATTTTCGCACGGGTGGTGTATCGCCCGCAACTCACCTCCAAGCATGAGGGACCCAACCCAAATGACAGCCATCCTGGAAATCGTCGGCCGGGAGATTCTCGACAGCCGCGGCAACCCCACCGTTGAGGTGGATGTGGTGCTGGAGGACGGGTCGATGGGCCGCGCCGGCGTGCCCTCGGGCGCATCGACAGGCGCCTATGAGGCGCATGAATTGCGCGACGGGGGCAAGCGCTATATGGGCAAGGGCGTTCTCAAGGCCGTTGATGGGATCAATGGTGAAATTTTCGATGCGCTTGAGGGTCTTGAGGCGGAAGACCAGCGCCGCATCGACCAGATTATGTGTGACCTTGACGGCACCCCCAACAAGTCGCGCCTCGGCGCAAACGCGATCCTCGGTGTATCGCTGGGAATCGCCAAGGCCGCGGCCATGGCGTGTAATTTGCCGCTCTACCGGTATATTGGCGGGTCCGACGCCCATGTGCTGCCCGTGCCCATGATGAATATCATCAATGGCGGCGCCCATGCGGACAACCCGATCGACTTCCAGGAATTCATGATCGTGCCCGTGGGCGCCGACACGCTCACGGATTCCGTGCGCATGGGCGCGGAAGTGTTTCATACCCTGCGCAAGGGGCTCGCCGATGCGGGGCACAACACCAATGTGGGCGATGAAGGCGGTTTCGCGCCGAACCTGGCTTCCGCCACCGAGGCGCTGGACTTCGTGATGAAATCCATCGAGGCAGCCGGCTACAAAGCGGGCGAGGATTTGTTCATCGCGCTTGACCCGGCCGCTACCGAATTCTTCAAGGGCGGAAAATATGAGCTGGCCGGAGAGGGCAGGACCCTCGATGCGGGAGAGATGGTCGATTATTACGCCGAACTGGTTTCGAAATACCCGATCTGCTCCATCGAGGACGGCCTCGCGGAAGATGACTGGGAGGGCTGGAAGACTCTCACCAGGGCCCTGGGAAGCAAATACCAGCTGGTGGGCGACGACCTGTTTGTCACCAGCACCGAACGCCTGGCGAAAGGCATTGCCGAGGGTGCGGCAAATTCCATCCTCGTCAAGGTCAACCAGATTGGCACGCTGACCGAGGCAATCGAGGCTGTCTCCATGGCCCAGCGCGCGTCCTTCACCACTGTCATCTCACACCGGTCGGGGGAAACGGAAGACGCAACCATCGCTGATCTGTCCGTGGCCACCAACGCCGGGCAGATCAAAACCGGCTCACTTTCGCGTTCCGACCGGCTGGCCAAATACAACCAGCTTATCCGTATTGAGGAGGAGCTTGGCGACTGTGCCGAATATGCCGGCAGGGCCGCATTCAAGAACCTGTCCAGATAGTTTAACCGCCGGTACGCGGCCGATGCATGGCATTCCACAAGGTCATTGCGGCAAACCGGCCCGGGCGGCGCATTTTTTTATGAAACGGTAGAGAATCGGCAGGTATTTGACCACAAGTGCTGCTTTCCGGCGGCGAGATAGTCTCGCTGCCGGATATCCGCGCGCATGCAAGACTTGCGTCTTGATTCCGATGTTGAGAATTTAGCGCAACGGTGTACGATTCCGAATCAGGGGCGGCTTTAATGAACACCAAGAAAATAGCGTGGAATGCATTTTCCGACGTGCTGGCATTTGCCGGATCGCTGGTCGGGCTCGTTGTCGGATTGATTTTCGCAATCGGCGGGCGCGACGATGTCATCATGTTTCACGGATGGGTTTTTGCGGCGGCCAGCGCCGCGGCCGCGCTGTATCTTTTCGTCCGGATGATCGAAGGCGACGGGGAGCCCGACGAAACCGGGTATTTTGACGCTCCTATCCGCTTCGCCACCATCGCCACCTTATTCTGGGGCGTGATTGGCTTTCTCGTCGGCGACATCATCGCCTGGCAGCTTGCCTTTCCGGTTCTCAATCTGGATCTCCCCTGGACCAACTTTGGCCGCCTGAGGCCGGTTCACACCTCGGCCGTGGTTTTTGCGTTTGGCGGCAACGCCCTGATCGCGACATCCCTTTACGTGGTTCAGCGCACCTGCCGGGCGCGGATGGCGGGACGCTGGTCACCCTGGTTTCTGGTCTGGGGGTATCAGCTTTTCATCGTGCTCGCGGCCAGCGGCTACGTTCTGGGCGTAACCCAGTCCAAGGAATATGCCGAGCCTGAATGGTATGTGGACATTTGGCTGACCATCATCTGGGTCGTTTACCTGCTTATATTCTTGGGAACGATGGCCCGGCGCAAGGAACCGCATATCTACGTCGCCAACTGGTTCTTCCTCGCCTTCATCGTCACGGTGGCGATGCTGCATATCATCAACAACGCCGCCATTCCGGTCTCGTTTCTGGGCTCGAAGAGCTACAGCCTCTATACCGGCGTGCAGGACGCCATGACCCAGTGGTGGTACGGCCACAATGCCGTTGGCTTTTTTCTTACCGCCGGATTCCTCGGCATGATGTATTACTTCGTGCCCAAGCGCGCCGAGCGCCCTGTTTATTCCTACCGGCTGTCGATCGTCCATTTCTGGTCGCTGATTTTCCTCTATATCTGGGCCGGACCGCATCATTTGTATTATACGGCGCTTCCCGACTGGGCGCAGACGCTGGGCATGACCTTTTCCATCATGTTGTGGATGCCGTCCTGGGGCGGAATGATCAACGGGCTGATGACCCTGTCGGGCGCCTGGGACAAGCTCAGGACAGATCCCGTCATCCGGATGCTCGTGGTCTCGGTCGCCTTCTACGGCATGTCCACCTTCGAGGGGCCGCTCATGGCCGTCAAGGCGGTGAACTCTCTGTCTCACTATACGGACTGGACCATCGGTCATGTCCATTCCGGCGCGCTGGGCTGGGTCGGGTTCGTGAGTTTCGGCGCGATCTATTGCCTGGTGCCCTGGTTATGGGGCCGCAAGGGGCTCTATTCGCTGCGGCTCGTCGAGTGGCATTTCTGGGTTTCGACGCTCGGCATTCTGCTCTATATCACCGCGATGTGGGTGTCGGGCATCCTCCAGGGGCTTATGTGGCGCGCCTACGACTCGCTCGGTTTCCTCGAATATTCCTTCGTGGAATCGGTGGAGGCCATGCACCCCTTCTACATCATCCGGGCCACGGGCGGATTGCTGTTCGTGATCGGATCGCTGCTGATGGTCTGGAACGTCTGGCGCACAATACGGGGCGATGCATCTCTCGATATGGAGGATCAGCCGAGGATTGCGGCGGCGCCTGAACTTCGGGAGCTGCCGGCCATGACGCGCCCGGTACCGGCGGAATAGGAGAGCGAGCCTTGGACTGGTCAAAACACAAGATATTCGAGACCAACTCGATCATACTGCTTGTCGGCATTCTCATCGTGGTGTCCATCGGCGGAATTGTCGAGATCGCACCGCTGTTCTGGCTCTCCTCTACCATTGAGAAGGTTCAGGGCATGCGCCCTTACTCACCTCTTGAACTGACCGGCCGCAACATATATGTGCGCGAAGGGTGCTATCTGTGTCATAGCCAGATGATCCGTTCGCTGCGGGACGAAGTGGAACGCTACGGGCACTATTCGCTCGCCGCGGAAAGCATGTATGACCGTCCATTCCAGTGGGGATCCAAGCGTACCGGGCCTGATCTCGCGCGGGTCGGCGGCAAATATTCCGATGAGTGGCACACGCTGCATCTCAAAAACCCGCGCACCGTCGTGCCGGAATCGGTCATGCCGGGATATTCCTTTTTGGCGGAGCGCCGGGTTGACGCGACATACATTGCCGACGATCTGACCGCCTTGCAGGCCATCGGCGATCCATACACCGACGAGATGGTCGCGCAGGCCGGCGCGGATTTGAAGGCGCAAGTCGACCCGGACAGCGACGGAGCGGAGGCGTTGCTGGAGCGCTATCCCAAAGCGCAGGTCAGACAATTCGACGGCAACCCCGAATTCATCTCGGAGATGGATGCTTTGATTGCTTACTTGCAGATGCTGGGCACGCTCGTCGATTTCACGACTTTCGATGCCTCTGGACCCAATTTGCGGTAGGGCGAGCAGAACCATGAAATATTTGACAGTTGTGGCAATAACCCAGTCCCTGGCTCTGTTATTTTTCATTTTCCTGTTCGCGGTGGTCCTGACTTATGTGTTCTGGCCCGGCAACAAATCCAAATTTGACCGCGCCGCCCGGATACCCCTCGATACTGACGAGGCGGCCGCTCGAAACCGGAAGAGCTGACCCATGGGAAAACCCGAATTTGATGCAGCCACAGGCACCGAAACCACCGGTCATGAGTGGGACGGGGTGAAGGAGCTCGACAACCCGCTGCCGCTATGGTGGTTATGGGTGCTTTGGGCAAGCGTAGTCTGGTCGGTCGGATACTGGATAGCCATGCCGGCATGGCCGCTTGTCGCCAGCTACACCCAGGGGCTGCTCGGTTACAGTCAGCGCGCGGTCGTCGCCAATGACCTGTCCCAAGCAAAAGCCGCTCAGGCTGTTTACCTGGAAAAAATCGCAACCGCTGATCTGGCGGCCATCAGCGCCGACGCGGAGCTCTTGCGATTCTCTCTCGCGGGCGGCGCGGCGGCCTTCGGAGACAATTGCGCGCCGTGTCACGGACGCGGAGCCCAGGGCGCTACAGGTTACCCCAATCTCAATGACGACGATTGGCTTTGGGGCGGCAAGCTGGAAGACATTCAACAAACGCTCAAGGTTGGAATCCGCTCAAATCATCCTGACACGCGCGTTAATCCCATGCCGGCGTTCGGCAGAGACGAGATACTGGAGCCGGCGCAAATTGCTGACGTTGTTGAATATGTCCTGACGCTTTCAGGCGGCGATGCGGATGCAGCCGCGGCCGGGCGCGGCAAGGCCATATTCGCTGAACAATGCGCCGCCTGCCACGGGGAAGAGGGCAAGGGCAACATGGAACTCGGCGCGCCGAACCTGACCGACGTCCTGTGGCTGTATGGCGGAACGCGAGAGGCGATACGCCAGACGGTGCGCAACTCGCGAGCCGGCGTGATGCCCTCCTGGGAGGGGCGTCTGTCGTCTGACACAATCAAGCAGCTCGCGATTTATGTTCACTCTCTTGGAGGCGGTCAGTAGGCGCCGCCGAAGTTCGACAAGCCTGACATATGGTGCCTCTCCCCGTTTATGCGGGCGTGAACCAGAATCGATATTCGCATGGCTGTGACAACAACAAGTAGTGCGCGCAGAGCTACCAGTGAAGCGGCGCCCGGCGTAACGCGCATCGACGCCGTCGCCGTCAATGCGCCCGAAACCCGGTCTCTCTACGCCGCCCGCGAAAAGGTTTGTCCCAAGCGGACCTACGGCGTCTTCCGCACCGTCAAATGGGCGGTAATGGCCCTCACGCTGGGTCTTTATTATCTGCTGCCGTGGCTGCGCTGGGATCGGGGGCCGCATTTGCCCGATCAGGCGGTCCTGCTGGACTTCGCGAACAGCCGCTTTTATTTCTTCTCTCTGGAAATATGGCCGCAGGAGTTTTATTTCATCACCGGGCTCTTGGTTCTTGGCGCGCTGGCGCTGTTTCTGGCCACGGCGCTGGCGGGGCGCGTATGGTGCGGCTATACCTGCCCGCAGACGGTCTGGACCGACCTGATGATCGCTGTGGAGCGCTTTTGGCAGGGCGACCGCAATGCCCGCATGCGCCTCGACAAGGCGCCCTGGACCCTCGACAAGGTCTGGCGGAAGGGAGGCACTCATCTTTCCTGGCTGCTGATCAGCGTCACGACCGGCGGCGCCTTCGTTTTTTATTTCCGGGATGCACCGACACTGATGGCGGAGTTTCTAACTTTTGACGCCCCCGCCATCGCCTATATTTTCCTGGGTATCTTCTCCGCAACCACTTATCTGCTTGGCGGCATAGCGCGCGAGCAGGTGTGCACATATATGTGCCCGTGGCCGCGCATTCAGGGGGCAATGTTCGACCACCACTCGCTGCTCGTAACCTACCGGGACTGGCGCGGCGAAAAGCGTGGTTCCCACAAGAAAGACGAGAGCTGGGAAGGGCGCGGTGACTGTATCGACTGCATGCAGTGCGTGGCTGTTTGCCCGGCCGGCATCGACATTCGCGACGGAGCGCAGCTTGAGTGCATCCAGTGCGCGCTTTGCATCGATGCCTGCAATTCCATCATGGACAAAGTCGGACGGCCGCGCGGTCTGATCGCCTACGATACTTTCGATAATCTCGAAGCGGGCGCAAGGGGCAAGACTTCGCCGGTTAAACTGCTGCGCCCCCGCGTGTTGCTGTATGTGGCGTTGATCGTACTGGTCATGCTCATCATGCTGGTGGCCCTGTGGAACCGCTCAGTGCTTGATGTCAACGTGTTGCGAGACCGCAATCCGCTGTTTGTCGCCTTGTCCGATGGCAGCATTCGCAATGGCTACACGATTAAAATACTGAACAAGCGCCAGGAGGAACGAAGTTTCCGTGTCGGGACCGAGGGGTTGCTGGGCGCAACGCTTCGCGTCGTCGGGTTTGATAAAGACACCGACCCAACAGTCACGGTCCTGCCCGACGATCTGCGTGCGCTGCGGATTTATGTGACACTGCCGAAGGAGTCCCTGTCGAACCTGAAGAGCGGCGTAACCGATTTCAAATTCATTGTTACCGATCTGAACGACGACTCAACAGTGAGCAACGACACCACCTTCAGGAGTCCGGCCAGATGAGCCCGGTAAAATTCATGCCCGAGAAGTTCGAAGGAAGGCACGTATTGTTCGCGCTGATCGCCTTCTTCGGGTTGATGTTTCTTGCCAACGGCATCTTCGTCTACTACGCGCTTGGCACATTCAATGGCAATGAAACCACCGACGCATACCGTAAGGGCCTGAACTATAACAAACGTATCGCCCAGGACGATGCGCAGACGGCGCGCGGCTGGAAACCGGCCGCACGCTATGATGCCGGCGCGGGGCGTCTTGTCGTCGAGATACAAAACCGGCAGGGCCGGAATGTCGCGGGATTGAAAATCTCCGCTGAAATTCGCCGGCCGGTGAACAACACGTACGACCAGTCGGTTTCCCTGGCCGAGACGCAGGCAGCCCGGTATATAGCCCCGCTCGATCTCGCACCGGGCCGGTGGACCCTCTCGGCAAAGGTGTTCGGGCCGGGTGGCGAAGGCAAACCGGCCTTTCGGTTCCGGCAGCGTTTTTGGGTGAAGGAAAGCCCATGAGCGTTGAGGCGGCGATACCGCAACCACATGGCGCGGACTCAGCTGGTGACACATGCCGCGAGGAGCGCACTCTTTCCCTGGTTGTGGAAAATATGAACTGCGGAGGATGCCTGCGGTCTGTCGAAAAGGCGGTAAGCGCTGTGCCCGGAGTGGCGCATGCGCGCGCCAACCTCTCCGCCAAACGCATCATGCTGCGATTCGACCCCGAACAATGCGCGGAAGACACTCTGGTCGAGGCCCTCGCCGGGGCCGGTTTCCGGGCGGCGGTGATGGAGGCCGGTAAAGACGCCGATGCGGATCTGGCCGAACGCCGGTATCTGCGCCGCGTGGCCATCGCCGGATTCGCCGCCGCGAACATCATGCTGCTTTCCCTCTCCGTCTGGTGGGGAAACGCGAGTGACATGGATGAGGTTACTCAGGCCCTCTTTCATCGCCTCTCCGCACTGATCGCACTGCCGGTCGTGGCCTATGCGGGCCAGCCATTCTTTTCTTCTGCGATTTCCGCATTGAAGGCGCGGCGCCTGAACATGGATGTGCCCATATCGCTCGCCGTCATACTCGCCACGGCAATGAGCGTCTTCCAGACGCTGAACGGGTCGCAGCAGGTCTATTTCGATGCGGCTGTGACGCTGTTGTTTTTCCTGCTGATCGGCCGATGGCTGGACCAGCGCCTGCGGACGCGCGCGCATGGTGAAGCGCAGAACCTGCTCAGTCTCCAAAGCGGATTCGCGACCGTTATCAGCGCAGGCGGCAAGCAGCGAAATATACCTGCATATGCACTCACGCCCGGCGACAAGGTTTTGATTTCGGCGGGAGAAAGAGTGCCCGCCGACGGCGTCCTGCTGAGCGGCCGGGGCCAGATCGATCAGAGCCTGATAACCGGTGAAAGCGATCCGGCATGGATTGACCGGGGCGATGCGATTCACGCCGGAACGCTCAATCTGGGCCAGCCGATTACTCTTGAGGTCACAGCCGCGGATGAAATGACTCTGTTGGCTGAAATCGGCCGGCTTATGGCTAACGCGGAGCAGGGGCGCACGTCCTACCGCAAGCTTGCCGACCGGATGGCGCGAATTTACGCGCCCGCCGTTCATCTCCTCGGTGCGGTGACCTTCATCACCTGGCTCCTGCTGGGGGCCGGCTGGGAAACGGCGCTGACTTATGCCATTGCCGTCCTCATAATTACCTGCCCCTGCGCGCTGGCGCTGGCCGTACCGGCGGTGCAAATCGCGGCGGCCAGCCGCTTGTTCCGCAATGGCGTTATCCTGAAAAACGCCGACGCGCTGGAGCGTCTCGCCGAAATCGACACAATTGTATTTGACAAGACCGGGACCCTGACGCTGGGGCATCCGTCACTCATCAACGGGGATGAAATCTCCGGCAAAACCCTTGCCGCCGCCGCCGCACTCGGCACCGCAAGCCGCCATCCGTATGCCAAAGCTGTCGTCGAGGCGGCCCGGGCGCGCTTTGGCGAAGTGGACGCGGGGACGGATGTCGAGGAACGGCCCGGTGAAGGATTAAGGCGCATTGCGCCCGGTGGTGAGGAACGCCTCGGCGCTCCCTCATGGTGCGGCGCCCGGGACACAGGCGACGCGTCCCTGTGTTATCGTTCACCAGAGGGCAAGATCACCCCGTTTCAACTCAGGGACACGCTGCGCCCGGATGCTTTCGAGACGATCAGGCAGCTCAAGGCGCTGGGGTTCAAGGTCTCCCTGCTTTCAGGTGACCGCAATGGCGCGGTCGAAGAGGCGGCCGCCGCCGCCGGCATTGAAGAATGGCGCGGAGAGGCCAACCCGGCGGAAAAAATCGCGGTGCTGCAACGCCTGGGCCGCGGCGGCAAGACCCTGATGGTCGGCGATGGTTTGAATGACGCGCCCGCTCTGGCGCAAGCCCATATTTCCATATCGCCGGCAAAAGCGGTGGACATTACGCAGCGTTCCGCCGATCTGGTGTTTCAGGGCAACAATCTGGCGCCCGTCCTGGACGCTATCCGCATCGCTGCGCGCGCGCGCAACATGGCGTTTCAGAATTTTGCCATCGCACTTGCCTACAACACTGTCTGCGTGCCGCTGGCCATGAGCGGCTATGTCACGCCCCTGGTCGCAGCCATTGCCATGTCGACATCTTCGATCCTGGTGACTGTAAATGCGCTGCGGCTGGGCGCCGTGCGCGCGGGAGAGGGGACATGAACGCACTCGCCTGGTTGATACCCGCAGCTCTCTTCCTCGGGTTTCTCGGACTGGTCGCCTTCCTGTGGTCGCTGAACTCAGGCCAGTACGAAGATCTGGATGGAGCGGCCTGGCGGGCGATCAATGATGATGAGGACGGACCGGATTAGTCCCCCGGAGCGGGACCGATCAGGCTCTTGTAGGCATGCCAGCTCGCATGCCCGATCAGCGGAAATACAAACACCAATCCAAGAAAAAACGTAGCGAACGCAAACACCATCAAGGCGGCGATAAGAGCAGCCCAAAGCAGCATCGTTACCGGGTTGCGCGCGACGGCCTGAATGCTCGTCAACGAGGCTGTCACAACGTCGATCTCGCGGCGCATCAAAAGCGGAATGGATACCGCGGTCACGGCAAAGACCAGCAGCGCCAGCACGGCGCCTGTTAGCGAGCCGATAACAAGAAGCCCGATCCCGCTCGGGGTGAACAGCAGCGAGGGGAGGAGGTTCTCAAGCTGAAGAGACTGCGGTCCGAGAAACAGCATGAATTGCAAAAAGGCAAGCTCGAGCCAGACGAAATAGATGATCAGCAAGAACACGCCCATAAAGGCCAGCTGCCCCGGCGAGCGCACGCTGAACGCAATCATGTCAGCCAAGGTGACACTCTCATTGGCCTCGAGACGGCGCGAGGTTTCATACAGGCCGACCGCGATCATGGGTCCGAGCAGCAAAAAACCGCCAGCCAGCGGCAACATGAGGGACAGCGCGCCGGCAAAATAAAGTCCAAAAAAAAGCATCAAGGATATCGCGGTAAAGAGCACGCCGAACGACAGACTCACATGCGGCGCGCGCAATAAATCGCTCCACCCCGCGGCAAGCCACTTCCAGGGTGAGTCGAGGGGGACTGTGTTCACGCTATGAACATTTACGCCCTGCGCTTTTCCCGTGGCCATCTTTCATCCCCCCTTAATTTTGCCCTCTCCACCGCGCATGCATGTCAATTGCGCATGCGAACAGCCCTGAAATACGCCAGGTAGCCAAGAGCCGAGATCGCACCATGACATGAGAATCACGGTGTTTTTCCAATATAGGCGGCATAGTGACTCAGAATAGTGGCGTCACGCCAGCGTCAACCGTGATCCATACGGATAATACTGGAGTAACCTGCGACGCGAGCCGCAGTTCGGACCCGCGCAAAAACCCCCGGTTTTGGGTTGGGCAGGCAAACGCTTCAACTGTGACATTTCCGCTTTTGTGATTTGGATCATATTCGCGGTCAACCCCGTGCCATATGTACTTTTCTTGATCGACATGAAGAATGTCGATCAAGGCAGGCATGTAGACCGGGGGTGGGGAATGGCCGAAGTCGCGGAAAAGATCATCGACATTCTCGACATTCCGAAGAAGAACATGCAAGAGCCGCCGGAGAATGTCTCGCCGGAAACCCCGATCAGCGACCTTAACATCGAATTGCTCGATCCCGCGGTGATTGTGTTTGATATCGAAGATACCTTCGGCATCGAAATTCCCTGCAACGCGAATGAGGAGGTCGAGGATTTCGCGACCGCTGGCTCTATCGCCGGCAAGGCGGAAGAGCTCATCGCAACATCCCGAGCGGCGGCTTGAGGCAAGCCACCGGTTATCCGGCGACCACCTGAATTCACAAGCGCAAGCCCTGAAAGGATCGATGATGACGGAAGCTCACGCCTATGCCCAGACTCTCGGTGAGGAACAGAGTATCTGGTTCAAGATTTCGCCTTTCCTCACTGCGGAGAATCCAATGGAGATTCTCATGCGCATGAGCGAGAAGCGGGGCGGTTGCTTCCCGGTCAAGCTGAAGTCGGAAAAAATGTATTTCCTGACCGATATCGAGCACATTCGCCACGTCCTCGTCGATAATGTCGACAACTACAACAAGTATTTTGAAGGCCTGAAACCAATATTCGGCAAAGCCATGATCACGATAGATGGTTCGCTCTGGCAGAAAATACGCAAGCCGCAGCAGCCATTCTTCCATCCCAGCGTATATGAGGAGTACTTTCCGCATTTGATGACCGCCGTTAAGTCGACGATCGAAGACTGGTCAGACTTGGCGGTGCGCGGCTGCGAGGTGGAGATACTGGAACAGACTTGGGGTCTGGCGGCCGATATGGCTTGCCGGGCGCTGTTCAACCGCGAGATGCCTTTTAATCCGCAGGTGGTTTTTGGCGCGGTCAAGGCCTATACCGACGTGGCGAACCACAAGGCCATCCGCGCCAAGAAGATGAGCGGCGCGGTGAGCGAAGTCAGCGATGACGAGGACGCGGCGCAGGCGATTGCCGCATGGCTGTCGCTGCCAGACGCCGTAATCGGGGCGGCTCCTTTGGGCGACAGGGAGAAAACGCTCCTCAAAATGCTGGAACTGGCGGAAGCCGATCCCGCCGTTCCGGAGTTCGATCATCAGCAGGTACTCGATGAAATAAAACAATATTTGTGGGCCGGAACGGAGACAACGGCCCTCACGCTGGGCTGGATATTCTATCTGCTCTCGCTGCACCCGGAAATCGCTGAAAAGATACGCAGCGAGGGTGAAGAGGTCTACGGGGATCGTGAGCCCAGCTGGGAAGATATACAAAAACTGACCTATACGCGCGCCGTCATGCTCGAGACCCTGCGGCTGTACCCGCCGGCCTGGGCGCTGATGCGCGCGGCCGCGGAAGAGGACGAAATCGGCGGGTATAAGATAGAGCCGGGCGACAAGATCGTGCTCTCTCCTTACATGGTCCATCACAATCCGAAATATTGGGATGACCCGGAAAAATTCGACCCGACCCGGTTTCTTCCAGGCTGCATCAAGAAACGCGTCAAATACAGCTATCTGCCATTCGGTGCGGGCAAGCGTTTCTGCCTTGGCGGACAGCTCTCGCAACTGGAAACCGTGCTGGCGCTGACGATGCTGTTGCGGCGCTTCAGGCTGGAGTATGCCGGAGACGGTCCTGTGAAATTCGGGGCTTCGGTAATGCTGACGCCCAAGGGCGGACTGCCTTTCAAATTGCACGCGCGCTCCTGAGTGCGAATCGAGCGGCCATCCATCGCCGTTCGCCGGCAAGGTCAGATCAGAAAATCAGCAGATTCCGAAACGCATTTTTTCCGGGCAATGGAAGGATCAAATATGACACAGGAACCAATTGCGGCACAGCTCAGCCCCTATCAGGTCGATGTAAAAAAAGGAGAGACTTACAAATGGTGCCGATGCGGCCGCAGCAAGAACCAGCCATTTTGCGACGAGTCGCATGAGGGAACTGGCATCACGCCACTCGAATTTGTTGCGGCGGCCGACGAAACGATCATATTGTGCGGCTGCAAGGAGACCGGGGACGCTCCCTATTGCGATGGAACCCACAATATACTTTGATTTTCCGGCGGCACATATGGCTAGCGTCAATTGGTCCCATGATTGATCTCAAAATATGGGCATATTCTCCTGTTAGTGGCCTAGAATTGCCTAGTGGCCTAGAATTGCCTAGTGGCCTAGAATTGCCTAGTGGCCTAGAATTGCCGTATGGAAGATAATCCCACTCTGGCGGGGCTATACGTCGCCGGGACGGCTGAGATCAATCGGAGCGACCATTGATGGATGCTGGCATGGCATTTGACCTGGGACGTTGTTATTCCTGTGTCGCGCGCCGCACCGGGCTTTGCAGTGTGCTGAGCGATAACGCGCTTATGCGATTCAAGAAAATTGCGCACAGGCGCCGCTACGCCGCTGGAGAGCATATCTTTTCAGGCGAGGAACAAACGGATTTCTTTGCCTCGGTTTGCTCTGGGGTCGTTAAGCTCACCAAGGTTCTTTTTGACGGACGGCAGCAGGTCGTTGGCCTGCTTCTCGCGCCCGATACCGTAGGCCGGATATGCCGCAAACGGAGCCCCTATTTCGCTGAGGCGGCGACCGATGTCGAGCTGTGCTGTTTTCCACATGGCAGTTTCGAACAGATGCTGGACGGCGTCCCGGAGCTGAAGCAACGGCTTCTTGAACAGACGCTGGACGAGTTGGATTCGGCGCGCGACTGGATGGTCCTGCTGGGGCGCAAGACGGCGGAAGAAAGGGTGGCGAGCCTCTTTCTCATGCTGGCGACGCGCGCGAATTGCTCAGATTACAGTGAACAAATACAACGGGACTCTCTGGGCCTTGATCTTCACCTGAAACGTCAGGAAATCGGTGATTTTCTGGGACTGAGCTACGAAACGGTCTGCCGGCAGATCACGGCGCTCAAAAAGAAGGGTCTTATTGAGCAGCCGGGGCGGCGGCGCTTCAGAATACCCGATACCGAAGCCTTAACCCGGACCGCCGGTTAAAGACGCTCCCTTTCCCCATCCGCCCTGAAGCGGAGGCTCGGGGCAGTATTTTGACAAGCCAGCCATCGAAATTTCTTTGCCCTGGGCGCGGTGTTTCTTCCGTTTGTGATCTGAATCAGATTCAGCGCCTGTAAATGACGCCATAACATCTTGCAAGTGAACCTGAACCGTTGGCAACGCCGGGGCGAGCCAATATCGAGCCAATATAAAGAACCTGAAAAAACGGATGATTTCGTGATCAATTTTGATGCCATCAAGCGTACCAACGTCACCCGGGAACCGTTTCAGTTTTTTTCCACACCCGGGGTGCTGAGTGCGGTAGACCTTGCCGCCGCCAGGGCGGACTTTCCGGTTATTCGCGAGCCCGGAATTTTCCCGCTTTCCGAACTTTCCTACGGACCGGCGTTTGCGCGTCTCATCGACGACATCACCGGTCTGGAGCTGGAAGACATCATGGGCGAACAGTATGGCGTCGATCTCTCCGACAAGCCGTTGATGGTCACGGTGCGCGGCCGGGCACAGGAGAAGGACGGCCGTATTCACACGGACTCGAAAGTGAAACTCGTGACCTGCCTGCTCTATCTGAATGATATTTGGGACGAGAGCACGGGGATGTTGAGACTTTTGCGGAACCCGGGCGACATCGAGGACTACATCGCGGAGATCCCGCCGAGCGGCGGCACGCTTGTTTCGTTCCTGCGCTCGGACAACTCCTGGCATGGCCATAAGCCCTTTGTCGGGGAGAGGCGCTACGTGATGTTCAACTGGATGACATCGCAGGCGGCGCTCGATCGTGAGCTTGGCCGCCACCGCCTTTCAGCAAAAATCAAACAACTCAACCCATTTGCTTCAAGGAGTTGAGATATGGGAGGGGGCGTGGAGCTCAATCCGGAGCCTGAGACTGAAGGGAACGCCGTAGCCCGGTCATTTCCTGCCTGCCTCAAGGCTTCCGACCATGTGACACAGCCATTCGATCACTGGCTTTTGACGAATGCGCTGCCCGAGGGCTTCTGCGAGGCCATCACCTGTCTGCCCTTCGCGCCGCCGAAAGACAGCGTCTTCAACGGCAAGCGCGAAACCAACAACAGCACGCGCATTTATTTTACTCCGGAGAACCAGGCCAAGTTTGTCGTCTGCCGGCGCGTGGTTGAGGGATTCAAGGATGCTCGCGTAAAACAGGCCATCGAGGATGAGACCGGCACGGACCTGTCCGGCACGCGTCTGAGGATCGAGTATTGCCAGGACACCAGCGGCTTTTGGCTTGAGCCGCACACGGACATTCCGGTAAAGAAATTCACGATGCTGGTTTATCTGTCCGATAATCCGAACCTCGCCATGGCCGGCACGGATATTCATGAGGGCCCGCCGGAATTCAAATATGTCGGATCCGCGCCCTACGGGAAGAATCTGGGCGTCATTTTTATTCCCGGAAAGAAAAGCTGGCACGGTGTCGGGCATCATTCATTCAAAGGCGTCCGCAAGTCGATCATTATTAATTTTGTGACCGCTGACTGGCGTGATAGCTGGGAACTTGCCTGAGGGGAGTCGCCGGTACGAATCGCGATTGAACCTGGAGAGTTTTCATGGCTGGTGAAAGTTCCGCCAAACGCTATTGCCTGATCGGCGCGGGAGCATGCGGCCTGCCGATCATCAAGAATTTCAAGGAACGCGGAATCCCGTTTGATTGCTTCGAAAGCGAGGCCGATATCGGCGGCATCTGGAATCCGGAAAGCCCGCACCGCGTTTACGAGGCGATTAACCTCAATACCTCCAAGGGACTCACCCGCTACACCGACTTCCAGATTCCCGCGGAGTATCCGCAATTCATGAGCCGGCGGCAGGCCGTGGACTATCTCCACTCCTATGCGCGCCATTTTAACCTCTTCGACGACATCACTTTCAACACCACGGTGGAGAAGGTTGAGAAGGCCGGAGACAAGTGGCGGGTAAAGGTTTCCGGTAAGAAGCAGCCCCGGCTGTATGACGGGCTGGTGGTTACGAGCGGGCATCATTGGGATCCCAAAACTCCCGATTATCCGGGCAAGTTCACCGGCGAGATCCTGCATTCGATCGACGTGAAGGACCGGGATCAGCTGCGCGGCAAGCGGGTGCTCATTGTCGGGGCCGGCAACACCGGTTGCGACCTTGCCGCTGAGGCTGTCTTTTTGTCCGACACGGTGCTGCACTCCATGCGGCGGTCCTATTTCTTCCTGCCAAAGTTCATCTTTGGCCGCCCGCTTGACCGCATGCTCGATCTCACCCAGCGCTGGCCCGTGCCACGCAAGTTCCTGCGCTGGCTTTATGGCCTCGGTTTCTTTGTGCTGGTCGGCACGCACAAGAAACTCGGTCTGCCGGAGCCGGACCACAAGATACTTGAATCGCACCCCTCGTCAGCCGCGGCGTGGCTTGTGCAGCTGGCCCAGGGGCGAATCGCCGTAAAGCCCGATATCAAAAAACTCGATGGTAAAAAGGTCATCTTCACCGACGGCACCGAGGCCGAAGTGGACCTCATAATCCATGCCACCGGTTTCCACGCGACCTTTCCATTCATGGACAAGGCCTACTTTGTCGAAAGCGACGGCTCTTCGCCGATGTTTCTCAACGCATTTCACCGTGAGCTCGATAATCTTTTCGCCGGCGGTCTGGTCCAGCCGGCAGACGGGAGCTTCTGGCAGCTGGCCGACTATCAGGGGCAGCTGATTGCAAGTTTTATCGTCGCTCAGGAACTCGATCCTAAAAAAGCCGCGTGGTTCCACAATCTCAAGGCAAATGCCAGGCCGGCCGTTGACCATGGCGTGACTTACGTCGACAGCGAGCGGCACAAGCTGGAGGTGCAGCACTACCGCTACCGCACCTATATCAAGAAACTCCTGAACAAGTTCGGCCCGCTGGCGGTGGCGAAATACCCTGGCCACTCCGCGCAAACGGCGGCTGGGCATCAGCGCTCCGGCCAGGGCGGCGATGCGCTTGAAAATAAGCTGCGCCCTCAGGCGCATTAGACCGCCGATGGCGGGAATATTCCGCCATATCAGCCCCTCGACTCCATCGAGCTAGAGCGTTTTTGAAATACTCCAGGCCACCTGCTCCCCCTTGCGCGGGCCACCCGTAATGGTACCCTTGGGGCGGCCAGGCTTCGGTTTCATGGAAAACCCGTTCTAACCGCCACGGCCGCGCCGCGCGCCCAGCTGTCTGAGGCGTTCAGCCCGGGAAAGAGGAGAACCGCCCCGCATCAACGGCTTGATATACCTCAAACCGCGGGGGAGGGCGCTTAGATAAAATGAAATGATGACAACCTATCTCCCCCAATATGCCCTTGCCACGGTTCCCCGCTATACGAGCTATCCGCCAGCAACCCAGTTTCACAGCGGGGTTGGCGAAAGTGTATACCGTGACTGGCTCGGCGCAATCGGTTTGCAGGATACACTTTCACTCTATGTCCATATCCCGTTCTGCCAGACCCTGTGCTGGTATTGCGGGTGCCACACGAGCGTTCCGAACTCCAATGAACGGGTGCTGAATTATGTGGAGACCCTGAAACTGGAAATCGCGCGCGTGGGCGCCTGCGTGTCCAGCTCCGCGAAGGTCGTGCAAGTGCATTTTGGTGGCGGAACGCCAAATTTCCTTCCACCCAAAATACTCGCGGCGATTATCGAAACGCTGATGGAGCAATTTAATTTTGACCCCGGCGCGGAGATATCCGTTGAAGCCGATCCGCGATCCCTGAGCAAGGAGCACATCTCCACCCTGGCCGGCTACGCCAGGGTGAGAGTCAGTCTGGGCGTGCAGGACGTGTCACCGGACGTCCAGAAACTGATCAATCGCATACAGCCTTTTGAGGAGGTTCAAGGCGTCGTCGAGCAGCTTCGGGCAGCCGGCGTGGAAGGCATCAACATGGACCTCATGTACGGCTTGCCGGGCCAAAGCGTCGCCCACGTCCGCAAATCCGCCTCCATGTGCGCGGCCCTTGAGCCGGATCGCTTTGCGGTGTTCGGCTATGCCCATGTCCCGTGGTTCAAGAAGCACCAGCGCGCTATAGACGAATCCCGCCTGGCAGGCGGGCAGGAGCGTTTGGACCAGGCGGAAGCGGCGCGAGCCACATTGATTGGTTTCGGGTATGCGCCCATCGGGATCGACCATTTTGCCAAACCCGGCGATTCCCTGTTCAAAGCTCATAGCGAGGGTCGCCTGAGACGCAATTTCCAGGGCTACACGGTCGATCCCGCAAGTGCGCTTATCGGATTTGGCGCGTCATCGATAGGAAGTTTTCAGGCCGGCTATATCCAAAACGAACCGCATCTGGGGAAGTATAGAGACGCGCTAAAGTCCGGCGGCCTGCCGGTGGCGCGCGGTGTTGTTGTAAGCCAGTCCGAGCGCCGCGCAAGAGCCGTCATAGAACGGTTGATGTGCAATTATGAAGTCGATCTGCAACAGGTGGCCGATGAGGAGAATTGCGAAATAAGTGTGTTTCTGCCCGCGATTTCCAACCTCGAACCCCTTTGCAGCGATGGTATTGTCGAGGTCGAGCTGCCCGTTGTGAGGGCAACTCCCAAGGGCCGGCCCTACATAAGAAACATCGCGGCGTGTTTCGACGAGCACTATGGCGAAAGCGAACAGCGTTACAGCCGCGTGGTGTAGCAATTGCGGTCATGCGGCAAGTGGATCCAGACCGCCCTCTCAGTTGCAGAAAACCCAACCGCTCCGGGTCAGTGATTTTGGTCCGATAACTTCTGTTTAAGAAAATCGAAGCATTGTGAGGGTCAGGTCTGAATCGAAACGGTTCGGCGGAGATGTCCGCAACCTCAAAACAGGCGGCTGCATCATGTCCATACGCAGTGCGTGCGTTGCGCTTATATGCTTCGGGTTTCTGGGCTATTTCGCCTATAACCTGTTTGTCGGCGATCACGGGCTGGAGGCGCGCGCGCGCCTGCAAACCCAGGTCAAATCCCTGGAAGGGGAGCTCAACGGCCTTCAGGCCGTGCGCGAGCGTCTCGACCGCGATGTGGCCCTGATGCGAGCGGACAAGCTCGATCCGGACATGCTGGATGAACGCGCCCGGATGATCCTGAATTTTTCTCATCCGAAGGACATCGTCATTATGGATAAATCTCCCGCGGCGGTGCTCAAGCCATGAATTGTGACCTGTCTGGCAGATCTGTAATTCTTGCATAGCATAACAAATTCATTGAATTTCAATGTCTTAAACTGATTTTCCACAGGTTGGGCGGCTCTGGCATATCGGCGGCAGTTCGTGTAACTTTTGGGCTACGGGGTAGTAGTTCAGGGAGGCTCCATGACCGTGTCCGACGATCGTGCCGGCGCTGCAATCGCCGTTGACCTTGGGAATACCGTTGACCGTGATGATGTTGCGGAAGACGTCGCCAATATCGTGGAGACAGCCGGGCGTTCGGTAAAAAGCGAAATATCCGTTCCTGAATTCGACGCCGCTCAGGAACGCCACGCATATCGCGAAATGCTGCTCATTCGCCGCTTTGAGGAGAAGGCCGGCCAGCTCTATGGCATGGGTTTCATCGGCGGCTTCTGTCACCTGTATATCGGGCAGGAAGCGGTTGTGACCGGCATGCAGATGGCGACCAAGAGCGGCGACCAGATGATTACCACCTACCGTGACCACGGGCATATGCTCGCCTGTGGCATGGACCCCAAAGGCATCATGGCCGAGCTGGCCGGAAGGCGGAGCGGCTATTCGCACGGCAAGGGCGGGTCCATGCACATGTTCTCCGTCGAGGCGAATTTCTTTGGCGGCCATGGCATTGTCGGGGCTTCCGCGCCACTTGGCAGCGGTCTTGCCTTTGCGAACAAATATCGCGGCAACGACAATGTGAGCCTCACCTTTTTCGGTGACGGCTCGGCCAATCAGGGTCAGGTCTATGAGGCCTTCAACATGGCCAAGCTCTGGACCCTGCCGGTAATTTACGTCATCGAAAACAATAAATACGCGATGGGCACGAGCATCAACCGTTCATCTTCCACCATCGACCTTTCGCAACGCGGCGCGAGTTTCGGAATCCCCGGTGAACAGGTGGACGGAATGGATGTTCGCGCGGTGAAGGCCGCCGGCGAACGGGCCATACAGCGCGCACGCGCGGGCGAGGGACCCTATATTCTGGAAATGCTGACCTATCGCTATCGCGGCCATTCCATGTCCGATCCGGCGAAATACCGCACCAAGGAAGAGGTGCAGAAAATGCGCACCGAGCATGACCCCATCGAGCAGGTGCGTGTCCGGATGCTGGAGCGGGACATTGCCGGGGAAGACGAACTCAAGGATATCGACAAACAGGTCAGGGCTATCGTCAACGAGGCGGCTGAATTTGCTCAGAGCGATCCGGAGCCGGATGATTCGCAGCTCTACACGGATGTTTTGGTGGAGTCGTAAGCGGCGGTTTACACCACCTTAGGGGAGGCAGATTAGAAAAATATGGCGACCGAAATTCTGATGCCGGCGCTCTCACCCACCATGGAAGAGGGCACGCTGGCCAAATGGCTTGTCAAGGAGGGGGACGAGGTTCGCTCCGGCGACGTCATAGCCGAGATCGAGACCGACAAGGCCACGATGGAAGTCGAGGCCGTCGATGAAGGCACCCTGGTTAAAATCCTCATTGCCGAAGGCACCGAAGGCGTCAAGGTCAACACGCCCATCGCCATGATCGCCGGTGAAGGCGAGGACGCGTCTGCCGTCCGGCAACCGATTTCCACCTCTCCCCAAGGGGAAGAGGTCGCGGAACGCAGTGAAGCGGGTGAGGGGGTAGGTGCAAAATCGGACTCCGCTCCCCCCTCACCCCAACCCTCTCCCCCCCGGGGAGAGGGGGCAGAGGCCGCACCGGCGGCCATCGTCATGGCTGACCCCGAGGTGCCCGAGGGGATTGAAATGATCCCGACCACCATGCGCGAAGCCCTGCGCGACGCCATGGCGGAGGAAATGCGCAAGGACGAAGACGTTTTCGTTATGGGCGAGGAGGTGGCCGAATATCAGGGCGCCTACAAGGTCACACAGGGCCTGCTTGACGAGTTTGGCGCAAGGCGGGTGATCGACACGCCGATTACCGAACATGGCTTCTGCGGCATCGGTGTCGGCGCCGCGTTCACCGGGCTGAAGCCGATTGTGGAATTCATGACCTGGAACTTCGCCATGCAGGCCATCGACCATATTATCAATTCCGCCGCCAAGACGCTCTATATGTCAGGCGGCCAGATGAGATGCCCGATCGTGTTTCGCGGAGCGAATGGCGCCGCCTCGAGGGTGGCCGCCCAGCACAGCCAGTGTTTCTCGGCCTGGTATGCGCATATTCCGGGGCTGAAGGTTATCGCGCCTTCAACGGCCTCGGACGCGAAGGGCCTGCTCAAAGCCGCGATCCGGGATCCCAACCCGGTGGTGTTTCTGGAAAATGAAATACTCTATGGCCAGAGTTCCGATGTTCCCAGGCATGATGACTGGGTTCTTCCCATCGGCAAGGCCAGGGTGGCGCGCGCGGGCGCTGATGTGACGATCGTCTCATTTGCGCGCGGGATGACTTATGCGCTCGAGGCCGCCGAAGTGCTGGCAAGCGAAGGCATCGATGCGGAAGTGATCGATTTGCGCACCCTGCGCCCGCTGGACATGGCGACGGTCATCTCTTCGGTGAAAAAAACCAACCGGATCGTGACAGTGGAGGAGGCGTGGCCGGTCTGTTCGGTGGGAACCGAGATCTGCGCCGCCGTCGCCCGCGACGCCTTCGACTATCTGGACGCACCGCCCACGCAGGTTTCAGGCGCCGACGTGCCCATGCCCTATGCCGCCAATCTGGAGAAGCTCGCGCTTCCCAATGCGGGCGTGGTCGCCGATGCGGTGCGGTCCGTATGTTACGCCAAGTGAAGGCGGGTCGACGCCCGAACCCTTTCACAGCAGGGGAGGCCCCATGCCCATTCCAATATTGATGCCCGCGCTTTCCCCGACCATGGAGGACGGCAAGCTCGCCAAATGGCTCGTCAAGGAAGGCGACAGGGTTCAATCCGGCGATGTTCTGGCGGAGATTGAAACCGACAAGGCCACCATGGAGGTCGAGGCGGTCGACGAGGGTGTTGTCGGTAAAATTCTGGTTGGCGAGGGCACCGAGCATGTGGCCGTCAACAAGGCTATCGCGGTCCTGCTGGAAGAGGGCGAGGATTCCGGCGCGCTGCAAGGCTTCGTGGCAGGTGCGGCTCAGCCTGCCCCTCCGCGAGAAGAGGCCGCGGCGTCCAGCGATGCAGGTGAAGGGGTGGACGCAAAAACAGATATTCGCTCCGAAGAGGCTCCGGCCCCTGAAAGTAAAAAATCAAATGGTCAGGCGGGCCGGATATTCGCATCTCCCCTTGCGCGCCGGCTGGCACAGGATGCCAATCTCGATCTTTCGCAAGTCGAGGGGTCCGGTCCCCATGGCCGCATCGTCAAACTGGACGTCGAGAAGGCGATCTCCGCGGGCGGCGCGCCAGCGCCAACCCGGGCGGAGGCCCTTTCGGCGGGACAGGTCATGCCGGCCCGCACGCCGTCGGCAACCGCCGTTCCCGCCATGCCGGATGAAGAGATTCTGGCGCTCTATGAGCCGGGCACCTATGAGGTTGTGCCGCATAGCAATATGCGGCGCATCATCGCCTCGCGGCTGACCCTGGCAAAATCGACAATCCCGCATTTCTATCTGTCCGTGGATTGCCGCCTCGATGCGCTGCTCGCGGCGCGCAAGCGCCTCAACGCCATGAGTGCGGAGGAGGGACCGAGCGCCTTCAAGATTTCCGTCAACGACATGATCATCAAGGCCATGGCCATGGCCCTGCAGAAGGTGCCGGAGGCCAACGCCACCTGGACGGAAGAAGGGGTCCTGCTCCATCGCTCATCGGACATCGGCGTCGCGGTCTCCGTCGATGGCGGACTGTTCACGCCGGTGATACACCACGGCGAAGTGAAAAGCCTGTCGGAGATTTCCAACGAGATGAAGGACCTTGCCGGGCGGGCGCGCAACCGCCGCCTGGCGCCGCATGAATATCAGGGCGGCGCCACCTCCATTTCCAATCTCGGCATGATGGGCATCAAATCCTTCGACGCGGTCATCAACCCGCCGCACTCGTCAATCCTGGCTGTCGGTGCTGGAGAGAAACGGCCGGTCATCACCAACAACTCGATAGAGATCGCGACCATCATGAGCTGTACGCTCTCATGCGATCACCGTGTTATCGACGGCGCATTGGGAGCCCGGCTTCTCGACGCCTTCAAGGGCTTCATCGAAGAACCCGTGACGATGCTGGTTTAGATCAGGTCAAAATTCATTGTCCGACAGCCCAAAGACAATCCGCAAAGCCGCCGCCCACCTCGCCGGTGCGGGCGTTTATGTCCTGATCGCACTCGCGGGAATGATCGCCTATGTGCTGTTTTACAAGACGACGGGACCAAGGGTGGATGCCCTGGTCGGGGGAGCAATCGTGCTCTTCCTGCCAGTGATGCTGATTGCTTTCGGCCTGGTGGTCTGGACGCCGGCATGGATGGTAATGAAATGGAGGCGGGGGAGGGTTGCGCCGCGCGGGGCGCTCAAGATTGCCGCCCTTCTGAGCTTCCTTGGAACGCTCCTGTATTGCGGCGGGTTCAGTTGTTTCACGGCCGGCAGAACCGAACATATGGTGGGCTGGTTTTTTGTGGCGTTCGCCGCGCTTGGCGCGGCGGCGCATTCCGCGGTTTATCTGCGGCTGACTAGGGTCAGGACCCGTTAACTGCATGCAGTTAACGGGTCCTGACCCTAAGCAGCGAGGCTGAGACATGTCGGAAAACTCATTCGATCTGGCCATCATTGGCGGCGGCCCTGGCGGCTATGTCGCGGCAATCCGGGCGGCGCAATTGGGCCTGAAAACCTGCGTCATCGAACGCGAGCATCTGGGCGGCATTTGCCTCAACTGGGGATGCATTCCAACCAAGGCGCTGCTGCGGTCTTCCGAACTCTTCCATCTGTTCAATCACGCGGGAGAATTCGGGTTATCCGCCAATGACATAAGGTTCGATATTGAGAAAATAGTTGCGCGTAGCCGCAAGATCTCGGCCAAACTCACGGGCGGCGTCGGCTACCTTATGAAAAAGAACAAGATTCAGGTATTCGACGGCACCGCCAAACTCAAAGGCAAGGGTGTCATCGCCGTTGCCGGGAAAGACGGCGCGGCGATGGAGGATGTGCAGGCGAAGCACATCATCATCGCCACCGGCGCGCGGGCGCGTGTCCTGCCGGGTCTGGAGCCGGACGGGCGGCTGGTGTGGACCTACAAGGAAGCAATGGTCCCCAAATCCATGCCCAGGTCGCTGCTGGTTGTCGGTTCGGGCGCCATCGGCATCGAATTCGCCAGCTTTTACAGAACCCTCGGCGCGGAAGTTACGGTCGTTGAAATCATGGACCGGGTGCTGCCGGTCGAGGATGAGGAAATCTCCGGCCTTGCGCGAAAGTCATTTGAAAAGCAGGGCATGAAGATACTTACCGGCACCTCCGTCGAGAGCCTGCTAAAAGGTGCGGACTCGGTCACCGCGACCCTGAAGGCGGGCGATGGCGCGACGCAGTCCATTACCGTGGACCGGGTCATACTGGCCATCGGCATTACCGGCAATGTCGAGGGTCTGGGCCTTGAGGAAACGGGCGTGAGGGTCGAGCGGGGCCATATCGTCATCGACGAATGGTGCCGCACGGGCGTTGCGGGCGTCCATGCCATCGGCGATGTGGCGGGGCCGCCCTGGCTGGCGCACAAGGCGAGCCATGAAGGCATTCTGTGCGTAGAGAAAATCGCCGGGGTCGACGGCGTTCACCCGCTCGATACCTCAAACATCCCGGGCTGCACCTATTGCTGGCCGCAAATCGCAAGCGTCGGCATGACCGAGCAGAAGGCCATTGAAACGGGTCATGAAATCAAGGTCGGCCGCTTCCCCTATCAGGGCAACGGCAAGGCCATCGCGCTCGGCGAGCCGGACGGGCTGATAAAGACGATTTTCGACGCCAGGTCAGGTGCGCTGCTCGGTGCGCATATGATCGGCGCTGAAGTCACCGAACTCATTCAGGGGTTTTGCATCGCCAGGACGCTGGAGACCACGGAATCTGAGTTGATGCACACCATCTTCCCCCATCCCACGCTGTCGGAAATGATGCATGAGTCCGTACTCGACGCATACGGTAAGGTGATGCATATTTAAGATCGATGGTTCTGGTGTATTAGGTTAAATTGATGACATTGCTAGAATTGTCTGAATTCGCGCGTAATGTTGGCATAGTACTCGCTGGTGGAATCGGCATTTGGCTGGCCTGGCTCCGCGTTACCGTGGCTAACAAACAAGCCGAACTGGCGAGGCGCGACCACGTAGCCGAACTATTCACACGCGCAGTCGGACAACTTGCAGATAGTAAATTAGAAGTGCGGCTCGGAGCAATTTACACACTGCGGCAGATTGCAAATGATTTTCCCGACCTGACAAGTGCGGTGTTCGAGCTATTGAGCGCATATCTGAGAGAGAATGCAGTCGACTATGGAGAAGACCAACCGCCAATCGACGTTCGAGAGATAATGGCGATACTGAAACAGGGCCTAGGAGGATAAATGATGAGCACTCTCGGCACATTTGACCAGGAGAAGGGTTCTCGGCTTGACCTCCGAGGTGCGTTCGTTAGACGAACTGATCTGAGCAACGCCAATTTACATAAAGCCAACCTGTCACGCGCTGATCTTAGCGGTGCCATACTTCGTGGCGCTAACCTTAAGGACACCAATCTTTTTGGGGCAATTCTAAAAGGCGCGGACCTGCGCGACGCAAAGAATCTTACGGTAGATCAACTTTCGGAAGCCATTATCGACAGCCAGACTTTGCTGCCGGATTATATCCCAAGGTCGAAAATAAAAAAAAATCGGCTTCGTTTGTCCGAAGGAAAACCAAGGTCGAAAAAAATATCCCGCCGCATCCCACGCTCTCGGAAATGATGCATGAGTCCGTACTCGACGCATACGGCAAGGTGATGCATACATAGCGGCATGAAATGCAGCGCCAATCGGAAACATATCAATAAAGGGGGTGGAACGGATGGAAGCGCAGGGGATGCTCGGCATGCCCGGCGTCGGATTTTTCGGAATGGCGTTTATCGGGATCATCGCGGGTTATATCGCCGAGAGAGTCACCGATAGCGATCATGGCCTGTTCACCAACCTGCTTGTCGGCATTGCCGGGGCATTTGTCGGCGGAACACTGGCCGCCACGCTTGGCATTCAGGTCTATGGTTTTCTGGGATCTCTCCTTACGGCCTCGGTGGGCGCGGTCCTTGTGTTGTTTGTCTGGCGCCGTATCGCCGCAGGGTGACGCGCAGCTCTCGCCAACCGGAAAAGCTTAGGAGATACGCATGGAACTCATCATATTTCTGGTCGTCGGTCTGATCGCCGGTTTTATCGCCGCGCAGATCATGGGCAAGAAGCAGGACCTGCTCACCAATCTGATTGTCGGCGTTGTCGGCGCGGTGGTCGGCGGCGGCATCTCCGGGCTGCTCGGCATTGCCGCCTATGGGCTTATCGCCCGTATCGTCATCGCCACGCTCGGCGCAATGCTCTGCCTGTTCATCTGGCAGAAATACAAAGGCCGCTAAGCGCGCGGGCGCGGCGGCTAAGGAGCAAGAAAATGGATGCCTTCAGCATCACTGTTTTCGCGGCCGTTGGCCTTGGCGCCGGTCACATCGCTCATAAGACGAGCGAGGGCGGCATCAATTTGTGGGTCGCGCTGACTCTCGGGCTTGCCGGGGCGCTCACGGGTGGTCTTGGCGCGGCGGCGGTCGGTATGAAATTCTATGAGCTTCTTGGACAAATGGTCGTTTCTGCGGGTTGCGCCACACTTTTCCTCCTCATTTGGCGGCAGATGCGCGCATGACCCCCAGCGGGAAATAAGATGATGGTGACTCTGGTCGATACTGTCTCGAAGCCGGACAAGGCACGCCCGCGCCACCCAGAAAAACTCGGCAAGCCGGATGCGCCCCTGTTGCGCAAGCCGTCCTGGATCAGGGTCAGGGCGCCCGGCTCCCCGGTCTATAACGAAACCCGGCAGATCATGCGCGACAACGCCCTGCATACGGTCTGCGAGGAGGCGGGCTGCCCGAACATCGGCGAGTGCTGGTCGAAAAAACACGCAACAATGATGATTATGGGCGATACCTGCACGCGGGCCTGCGCTTTTTGCAATGTGCGCACCGGCCTGCCGGGACCGCTTGATGCCGGGGAGCCGGAAAATGTCGGACGCGCGGTCGCCAAACTCGGGCTCAGTCATGTGGTCATCACATCCGTCGACCGCGATGACCTGGCCGATGGGGGCGCTGCCCATTTCGCCGAGGTGATCGCCGCTACCCGCAGACTGTCCCCGGGCACGACCATCGAGGTTCTCACACCCGATTTCCTGCGCAAGGACGGCGCAATCGAAACCGTTGCCGACGCCGAGCCGGATGTGTTCAACCACAATCTGGAGACCGTGCCCTCGCTTTATCTCTCGATCCGCCCCGGCGCGCGGTATTTCCATTCCCTGCGCCTGCTCCAGCTGGTGAAGGAACGCGACCCCTCCATGTTCACGAAATCCGGCATCATGGTGGGACTGGGAGAGAAGCGGAATGAAGTTCTGCAGGTGATGGACGATCTGCGCGCGGCGCAGGTGGATTTCCTCACCATCGGGCAGTATCTGCAACCCACGCGCAAGCATGCTCCGGTGAAGTGTTTCGTTACACCGGATGAATTCAAGGCCTATGAACGCATGGCCTATGGCAAGGGTTTTCTGCTGGTATCGTCCAGCCCGCTGACCCGCTCGTCCTACCACGCAGGCGACGATTTTGCGCGGCTGCGCGCCGCCCGCGCCGCAGCTTTGACAGGCTAGGGCCCATGAAGACATTCCAGACCATGCGCCGGGTGGCTCACTCGGCGGACCGAATGTTTGCGCTGGTAGCGGACGTGGAGCGGTATCCGGAATTCCTGCCGCTGTGCAACGAACTCACGCTGGTGTCGCGCAAA
>BDTT01000060.1 GCA_002897995.1 bacterium BMS3Bbin10
ACTTTGACCCTGTCGCTCGACTGGACGGTCTGTATGGCGTTGCCCGCATAGATGGGCCGCTCGAAGGTATCGGCGGATTTGACCGCGGTGATCTCGGAAATCTGGGCCACGTCCAGCAGGGCCGCGAGCCGCGGCATGTAGTTCTTCCCCGTCGTGGTCGCCGGCGCGAGGATCGCGGTATATTGCGCCGCGAGGGGCACGATCAGCGCCGCCATGTCCTCCGCCAGATGCGCTTCGAGATGCGGCGCTTCGGCCAGCAGCACCCTGGCGGCGCCCGCGATTGCGGCCGCCTTAGCGGCCACGCCGGCGCATCCGTTCCCCGCCACCAGTATGTGAACGTCAGACTCAATCGCCAGCGCGGCGCTCATGGCCTTGGCGCTGGCGGCGTTCAGCGAATTATTGTCATGCTCGGCAACCAGCAGAACGCTCATCAGATGACACCCGCTTCGTTTTTCAGTTTTTCCACCAGTTCGGCCGCGTTGCCAACGATTTCACCCGCTTCGCGCGATGCCGGGTCTTCGGTCTTCAGAACCTTCAGCCCGGAGGCGACGTCAACGCCGTAGTCGGCCACTGATTTTTCCTCGAGCGGCTTCTTCTTGGCCTTCATGATGTTCGGCAATGACGCATAACGCGGCTCGTTGAGCCGCAAGTCGGTGGTGACGATGCAGGGTGTCTTCAGGATGACCGTCTGCAACCCGCCATCGACCTCGCGCGTGACCCGCGCCGCGGCGCCGTCCAGCACCAGCTTCGATGCGAATGTGCCCTGGGGCCAGCCCAGCAGCGCGGCGAGCATCTGACCCGTTTGATTGCAATCATTGTCGATGGCCTGCTTGCCCAGAATCACCAGCTGGGGGGACTCCGCCTCAACCACGCCTTTCAGCAGCTTGGCGACCGCCAGCGGTTCAAGCTCATCGTCGCAGTGAATGAAAATGCCCCGGTCCGCGCCCATGGCGAGCGCCGTGCGGATCGTTTCCTGCGTCTTCTGCGGTCCGATGGAGACCGCGATGATCTCTTCGGCCGTACCGGCCTCCTTCAGCCGGATCGCCTCTTCGAGGGCAATCTCGTCAAACGGGTTCATGGACATTTTGACGTTGGCGAGATCGACGCCCGATCCATCCGCCCTGACGCGGATTTTGACGTTGAAGTCGACCACCCTCTTGATCGGGACCAGAACCTTCACAATGTCTCCCTCGTGACGTCACCCCAAGGCCGGGCTTCCGGCCTGTGCGCCAGCATGTGCAAATGCGAAATCGGCACCAGGCGGCACATGTTCCAGGAGGACCTAACGCCAGTCAATCCGGCATTTTCCAGCCTGGTATTTTCTCTTCGCACTTGCGAAATAGCGCGCGGACGGTACTGCCGCCATAGCTGCAAGTCAATGCTCCACAAGAAGGATTCGGCGCGTTCTCCGGATCACGCGCCGCCCTGTGTCTGGTCGAACAGCTTCACGCCCGGTCTGCGCATAAACAGGATGAGAACCGCGCCGGCGCTCAGGCCGCCCACATGAGCCCACCAGGCGATGCCTTCCCCCGATGACGTCACGGCGCTGAACACCTGCAGCAGAACCCAGAAGCCAAGCACCCATGCCGCGGAAATCCTCAACGGAATGCGCCACAGCGCCAGCACCCATATCTTGACCTTTGGATGGAGCATCAGATAGGCGGCGACGATCCCCGCCACGGAGCCGCTGGCGCCGATGACCGGAATGTCCGAATTCCGCATGATCGCGATATGCAGGAGTCCGGCGAATATGCCGCACATCAGATAGAACATGAGAAACCGCAGATGCCCCATGGCGTCCTCGACATTGTCGCCGAACACCCACAGGAACAGCATGTTACCGAGCAGATGAACCGCGCTGCCATGCACGAACATATAGGAGGCAATCGTGAGCTGCTCCGGCACCGGCAGCGGATTCTCCAGCCACAGAATTCCCGAGGAGGGCAGTCTCGCGCCGCCGAGAAACTCGACCGGGATAAGCGAGAAATCCACCAGATATTCCTGAACGGAAAAAACCAGTGTGGTGCCAAACAGGAGATAGATGGCGGTATTGAGCACGATCAGGCCGACCGTCACATATTGAAAGCGGATGGATTTGAGCGGGTTCCTGTCGTGAATGGGGACGAACATGGGTTCCGCGCGAGCCTACCTGTTTTCGCCAGGAGTCCAGAGCCGGTCCGCCTTGCCTTTGTCATTCACGGTGCGGCTGGCGACAAACAGAAAGTCCGACAGGCGGTTGATATAGCGGAGCGCCGCTTCGCCCACCGTTTCTTCCTTCATCGCCGCCAGCTCGCCCATAAGCCGTTCGGCGCGCCGGCATACGGTGCGCGCCACATGGAGAGCCGCCGCCGCGCGCGTGCCCCCGGGCAACACAAAGGAGCGCAGCGGCTCCAGTTCCGCGTTCAGCTCGTCGATTTCCTTCTCGATCCGCTCGACCTGGGAGGGGGCGATACGCAACGCCTCTCCCGTTTCATCCTGACCGGCTTCGGGCACGCACAGATCGGCGCCGAGGTCGAACAGATCGTTCTGGATGCGCTCCAGCATATCGTCGACCTGGCCCTCGCACGCGTCCAACTCGAGGCGCGCGACGCCGATCGCCGCGTTGGTTTCATCCACGGTGCCAAACGCCGCGATGCGGGCGTGATGCTTGGGAACGCGCGTCCCGCTTCCGAGCGCGGTTGTGCCGCCGTCGCCCGTGCGGGTGTAGATTTTGTTCAGTACGACCATGTGCAGTCCTCAGCCGCGGGTGAAATAGATTGCCGCCATCAACAGGACAACCGCCGCAAATTGTAGCACGACACGCCAGCGCATGAGCTGCTGCGACCGGTTCGGGCTGTCGCCGCGCAGCATGGTCCACAAACCCAGCCCGAGAATGACGACGACCGCGACAAGCGCAAGGGGCAGAAATGAAAATAGAACGGTGCTCATCGAAAAGCTGCTCCTGCGGGGACCGCGGCCCTGCGCCC
>BDTT01000061.1 GCA_002897995.1 bacterium BMS3Bbin10
AGGCCTTTCTGAGTCACAACGCTGCGGAATTTCTCGGGCTGCGCGCGGGCGACAAGGCGCGCGCGCGCCTTGAGGCCTGGTATTCCCGCCACGGCCTCGACGCCGCGCCGCTCAGGCGCTTCGATGCGGTTGGGGGGTAAACCAACGTCACTGGGTCACAGACTTACTGCCGATGCTTCGAGACGCGCCCTCGCGGGCGCTCCTCAGCATGAGGTGTGTAATTGTGTTTCGCTCAAGCCTCATCCTGAGGAGGCGCGAAGCGCCGTCTCGAAGGATATGCGGACCGGTCGGACCTAACGCCACATGGCATTACCCTCCCCTCACGCCGCCGGCATTATCCTTCGCTGCAAATCCAGCATCGCCATGACGAAGCCCATCTCGTCCTCGACCGCTTCGCGCCAGATCGAGAAGCCATGCGCCGATGCCGGGGCAACCCGGCCGACCACGTCGCCTTGGTCGAATTGCAGGACGGCATCGAATTTCTTCGCGATTCGCTGCATTTTCCGGTTTTCGGCCAGGCAGTTCATATATACGCGGGTTATGGAGCGGTTGCGCGCCGCGCGCACGATGCGGCCGAGCAGCTCCGTCCCGATGCCACTGTCCTGAAACGGCTTTTCGACGCTGAAAGCGGCCTCCGCGTCGCCGTGCATGTTTGGCCCGAGCGGGCGCAGCTCCGCCGCGGCGCGGACCTCGCCGCCGATGATATGGCCGTAAACGATGCTCTTCATATCGGCCAGACGCCTGGCATATGCGGTGATGAAATCATCGTCGACGATCATGCCGAAGCGCATGCGCCGGCTCTCGCCATCGAGCCTGAGCAGATGGTCGCGATATTTGTGATACTCGGTCACAAACAGCTTGCGGGTGGAGCCCGCCCTGTTGTTTGTCCGCGCCATTGCTCTCTCCATGGTTCCGGCCGGCCCGCGATACGGGCCGACCCCTGTATTTGTGCACTGCACACAGAAATTTCAAGGGTTTCATTGCATTGCACAATATATGGTCAATTTTGCGGCGTCCTGAGGGTCATGCGCGAACGCGGGGCGGCAATCCGAAATCCTCCGGCATGCCCCGGCGCTGCCGCGGGTCGGTGCGAAAATACTTGATCGCAAGGGCGAACTTGGCTTCAAGAGCATCCTGAGGGGCGCGCGCGTGACGTCAATTATCGAGCGATTGACCGGGTTGCAGGGGAAGGGCCAGGGGCCGGCCTTTCTTGTGGCGTCCGGGCATGCGGCGACCCACTGGATCATCGGCACATTTTATGTGCTGCTTCCCTATATCACCGCGGAGCTGGGCCTTACCTATGCGCAGGCCGGGGGACTGGTGAGTGTATTTCACGCCGCCGCGTTCGCCGCCAATGCGGGCAGCGGGGCGGTGGTCGATATCCGCGGGCGGCGGGTGCTGGTGCAGTCCGCGGCGCTTGTGGCCGGCGCCGCTTCGCTGATGGCGATGGGCCTGGCGGACCGCGCGCTGTGGCTGATACCGCTGGTGGTGCTCATCGGCGTGACCAACAATCTGTGGCACCCGGCCGCCATTTCCTATCTGTCGAAGCGTTATCCGGGAAATCGCGGCTATGCCCTGTCCATCCACACGCTCGGGGCCAGCCTTGGCGATGTCGTCGCGCCGGTGGCCGCGGGCGCGGCCTTGCTCTGGCTGTCATGGCAGGGCGTCTCGTCGCTGATGTCGCTGCCGGTATTCGGCGTGGCCGCGCTTCTGCTTCTCACCCTCAACGCGCTCGACAGGGAGGAGAGCCGCGGGGCCGGGGCGGGTTCGGGCCTCGGCGAATATTTCAGGGGCGTGGCGGCGCTTGTCCGCAATCGCGCCGTGATCGGGCTGTGCGCGATGGCCGGGTTCCGGTCCATGACCCAGAGCGGGCTGCTGGTGTTTCTGCCGCTCTATCTGGCCGACGTGCTGAAGGTCTCGCCGGTGGTGCTGGGGGTCGCGCTCATGAGCATGCAGCTCGGCGGCATGATCGCCGGGCCGGTGGCCGGCGTCGCATCGGACCGGATTGGCCGCCAGCCGGTGACGTTTCTCTGCCTGAGCGCGGCGACCGTAATGATCGCGGCCCTGACATTTGTCGAGGGAATTGTGGCGTTCGTCGCGGTTGTCTCCGTGCTGGGGCTGGCGCTGTTCGCCGTGCGTCCGGTCATCCATAGCTGGGCGCTGGACCTGGCTCCGGGGAACATGAGCGGCTCGGTGGTTTCCCTGCTGTTTGGAACCCAGTCGGCCCTGTCGGCGCTGGTTCCCGTCCTGGGCGGGCTGATTGCGGACCAGTGGGGTCTCAGGTCGGTGTTTTATGTGCTGGCCGCGACTATGCTGATCGCCAACGTGCTGGTATATTTCCAGGCGCACAAGGGCCGGGCGCCGGGATAGAGTTTTCCGGGGCAACGCGCTGGCCCCATCCAATTGTGTTTTCTGGAACTAGAGACCTGAACTCCTCAGGGGGCATAAGATATGCCCTGGAATATGTATGCGGACCGAAAAGCATCTGCTTGCGCGGTCCGCGCTTGTCGTAACGGAGGTTCTTCATGATACGGGAAATCAATCATTTTATCGGCGGCAGGCACGTCAAGGGCGCAAGCGGGAATTTCGGCGATGTGTTCGACCCCAATACCGGCGAGGTGCAGGCGAAAGTCGCGCTGGCCAGCGCGGGGGAAGTGAAAGCCGCGGTCGCCAACGCGCAGGAGGCGCAAGCCGCATGGGGCGCCATGAACCCTCAGCGGCGCATTCGCGTGCTGATGGAGTTCTACAATCTGGCGAAGGCGGAATTCGACGATCTGGCGCAGATGCTCTCATCGGAACATGGCAAGACCGTGCCCGACGCAAAAGGGGAAATTCAGCGCGGCCTGGAAGTGGTCGAATTCGCCATCGGCGCGCCGCATATGCTCAAGGGCGAGTTCACCGACGGCGCGGGGCCGGGCATCGATATGTATTCCATGCGCCAGCCCATCGGCGTGGTCGCGGGCATTACGCCGTTCAATTTTCCGGCCATGATCCCGATGTGGATGTTTGCGCCGGCGCTCGCCTGCGGCAACGCCTTTATCCTCAAGCCGTCGGAGCGCGACCCCTCGCTCCCCCTGCGCATCGGCGAATTGCTGTTCGAGGCCGGATTGCCGGCCGGCGTCTTTAATGTGGTCAATGGCGACAAGGTGGCGGTCGATGCGCTGCTCGAGGATCCGCGCGTCGGGGCCTTGAGTTTCGTCGGTTCAACGCCGATCGCGCAATATGTCTACCAGACGGGCACCGCGCACGGGAAACGCATCCAGGCGCTCGGCGGCGCCAAAAACCACATGATCGTCATGCCCGACGCGGACATGGACCAGGCCGTCGACGCGCTCATCGGCGCGGGCTATGGCTCGGCCGGCGAGCGCTGCATGGCGATTTCGGTCGCGGTGCCGGTGGGCGAAGACGCCGCCGATGCGCTGCTGGAAAAACTCGTGCCCCGCGTCGAGGGCCTGAGGATCGGCCCCTCCCACGATGCCGAGGCGGACTACGGTCCGGTGGTCACGGGCCAGCATCTGGCAAAGATCAAATCCTATGTCGATACCGGCGTCGAGGAAGGCGCCAGGCTGATTGTCGATGGCCGCGGCTTCAAGATGCAGGGTTACGAGAACGGATATTTCATCGGCGGCTGCCTGTTCGACCATGTGAAACCCGACATGCGCATCTACAAAGAAGAGATTTTCGGACCCGTCTTGTCGGTGGTGCGGGCGAAAAATTATGAAGAGGCGCTGGAATTGCCGAACTCCCATGAATTCGGCAATGGGGTGGCGATCTATACCCGCGACGGCGACGCGGCGCGCGATTTCGCCCACCGCGCGCAGATCGGCATGGTCGGCATCAATGTGCCGATCCCGGTGCCGCTGGCCTATTATTCTTTCGGCGGCTGGAAGCGCTCGCTGTTCGGCTCCCACAACCAGCACGGGCCGGACTCGTTTCACTTCTTCACCAAGATCAAGACAGTCACCGCGCGCTGGCCCTCGGGGATAAAGGATGGCGCGGAGTTCGTGCTGCCGACCATGAAATAAGCCGGTGTGGAGCGCGGGAGCAGGCGGTTTCCATGCGCCGGCCGGGGGAAGTTCCCCCGCCGGGCCGCCGCCCCATATCCTGCACCCGGTCAAATTTTGAGGGAAATTATTTGGCTTGATCCCTGGGGGCGTCAATTGCTACATATGTTAACATAGTTTATATCATGCGGTGTTACATATGAGCAAATACGACGCCCTTCGCAAACATCTCAGCTCCGGCACGGCAATACGCTGGCGCGCTGCCTTCGCGGAGGTGGAGGCGGTGCTCGGCTTTCCCCTGCCGCGCAGCGCCTATGCCTATCCGGCCTGGTGGAGCAATGACGCCACCGGCCACTCCCACGCCCGCGCCTGGCTCGACGCGGGCTGGAAGACCGAGGCGGTCGATTTGCAGAGCCAGCAGGTCACATTCCGCAAGGCGGGGCGTGAAAAGCCGCACCGGGGCAGGCGCGGCCGGGCGCAGGGCCGTTCTCTGCATGGCGCGCTCAAGGGCGTGGTGCAGATGGTGGCGGGCACCGATCTGACCGCACCGACGGGCATGGCCGGCGGGCCGGGAGAGGCGCAATGAGCGACGCGGTTCTGCTCGACACCTGCGCGCTGCTGTGGCTGCTGGAGGGAGCCGAGCTGGACCCCGCGGCCCTGGAGCGGATTGATACTGCCGCGCAGGGTTCCAGCTTGTGGGTCTCGCCCATGTCCGCCTGGGAAGTCGGCGCGCTCTCGGCGCAGGGCGCGCTCGTGCTGTCGACGCCGGTCGAGACGTGGTTCGAGCAGATACTCGAACTTCCAGGGGTTGGGCTGGCCAAACTGACGCCCGGCATCTTCATCGACTCCTCTTTTCTTCCCGGCGATGCTCCCGGCGATCTGGCCGACCGCCTCATGGTGGCGAGCGCGCGCGCCCGCGCCCTGACCCTCGTCACACGCGACCGGGCGCTGCTGGATTACGCGGGCGAGGGTCATGTCCGCGCGCTGGCCTGCTGAGGGCGCGCCGCCCCCGGCTTGACCGCGCCGCGCCGACGCGATAGCCCCAAGCACGTGCCGGGACGGGTGGGGGAAGATGGAAAACGGACCTCTGCAGAGCTACAGATCGATGGTCGCGGATGGCCATATCAGGCCCGATCCGGCCCAGCTTCTGGCCGCGGGCAAGCTTGAGTTGCTCGCCAACCGGCTGGCGCAGTATGACGCTCCCGCCAAATCGGATTTTTTCTCCTTCTTCGGCGGCAAGCGCGGCGAGGTCCCCGAAGGCCTCTATATGTTCGGGGGCGTGGGCCGGGGCAAGACCATGCTGATGGATCTGTTTTTTGAAGACGTTCCCTTCGCGCCCAAGCGCCGGGTGCATTTCCATGAGTTCATGGCCGAGGTGCATGAGCTGATCGCCAGGTTCCGGTCCCTGCATGAAGGCGATCCGATTCCGGCCACGGCGCAGGCCATCGTTAGCGAGGCGCGATTGCTGTGTTTCGATGAGCTGCATGTCACCGATATCGCCGACGCCATGATCCTGGGGCGGCTGTTCAAGGGGCTGTTCGAAGCCGGTCTGGTGATGGTCGCGACCTCCAATCTGCAACCCGGAGAACTCTATAAAGACGGTCTGAACAGGCCGCTCTTCGAGCCCTTCATCGAAATACTCGAGGACCGGATGGATGTGCTGCAGCTTGAGGCGGCGGCCGACTACCGGCTCGAAAAACTGCAAGGCGCGCAGCTTTATTTCACCCCGGCGGGGAAAAAGTCCGCCAAAGCCATGCGCGAGACCTTCACGCGGCTGACGGGATACAAAAAGGGCAGGCCGGCGACGCTCAAGGTCAAGAGCCGCGAAATCGCGATTCCCGAGACGGCCATGGGGGTCGCGCTGTTCGATTTCGACGATTTGTGCGGTCAGCCGCTGGGCGCGCACGACTATCTCGTGATCGCCCATGCCTATCATATTCTGATGATCGAAAATGTGCCGGTCATGAAGCCGGAGCACCGCAATCAGGCGCGCCGCTTCGTCAATCTTATCGATACGCTCTATGACGCCGGTGTGCGGCTGGTGCTGTCGGCGCAGGCGCAACCCGATGCGCTCTATGCCATTGGCGATGGCGCGGAGCTTTTTGAGCGCACCGCCTCGCGCCTCATTGAAATGCGCTCAAAGGACTATCTGGCGCGCGCGCGGCCGGGCGCGGCACCAGATGGCGCGGGTTAGGCCATGCAGGCGTCTGTGCTGAAACAGGTTGATGTACTGGTCATCGGCGCGGGGCACGCGGCCCTGTGCGCGGCGATCACCGCGCGCCGGCATGGCGCAAGCGTTCTCGTGCTCGAATGCGCGCCGCGTGAGCTTCGCGGCGGCAACTCGCGCCACACCCGCAATATCCGCTGCGCCCACAAAGCGGCAACCGACTATGTGACGGGACCCTACACCGGGGAAGAATATTGGGACGATCTGCTGAAGGTGACGGCGGGGCGCACCAATGAAGCCCTGGCGCGCATGGTGATCGAGCGCTCCGGCGGTGTCATAGACTGGATGATGCGGCAGGGCGTGCGCTTCCAGCCCGCTTTGAGCGGAACTCTCGGCCTGTCGCGCACCAACGCCTTCTTTTTCGGCGGCGGCAAGACCATGATGAACGCCCTGTTCCACAGGGCCGAAACGCTGGGCGTTGACATCCTCTATGACGCGCAGGTGACGGCGCTCGAAATCGCCGGGGGCCGCTGCACCGGCGTGAGCGTCTCGGTCGAAGGGGAAATGCACTTAATTTCGGCGCCGGCCATCGTCGTGGCCGCGGGCGGCTTTGAGGCCAATATCGACTGGCTCAAAGAGGGGTGGGGAGAGGCGGCGGAAAATTTCCTCATTCGCGGCACGCCCTATAACACCGGAGGGCTGCTGCGCATCCTGCTGGACCATGGCGCGCGCCCCGTTGGCGACGCCGACCAGTGCCACGCCGTCCCCATCGATGCGCGCTCGCCGAAATTCGACGGGGGTATCGCCACCCGGGTCGATTGCGTCACCTATTCCATCATGGTCAATGCCCGCGCGCAGCGCTTCTATGACGAGGGCGAGGACATCTGGCCCAAGCGTTACGCGATCTGGGGGCGTCTCGTCGCCAGGCAGCCGGGCCAGATCGCCTATGCGATCATCGACGCCAAATCGCAAGGGCTGTTCATGCCGACGCTCTATCCGGCGATCGAAGCTGATTCCATCCGCGAACTGGCCGCAAAGCTCGAACTTGACGCGGATGCGCTAGAAGCCACCGTCGATGCCTTCAACGCCGCCGTGCAGCCGGGCGACTTCGACGCCGCGCGCCTTGACGGCTGTCACACCAGGGGTATCGACCCGCCGAAAACCAACTGGGCGCGCAGGCTCGACACGCCGCCCTATTGCGGCTACCCGCTGCGCCCCGGCATCACCTTCACCTATCTCGGCGTCGAGGTTGACGAACGGGCCCGCGTCCTGTTCGGCGCGCAAAAGGCGCCCGCGGGCAATGTTTTCGCCGCCGGCGAGATCATGGCCGGCAATATCCTCGGCCAGGGTTATGTCGGCGGGTTCGGTCTGCTTGTCGGCAATGTGTTCGGCCGCATCGCCGGAGAGGAGGCCGCGCGCCATGCCCACGCCTGAGGCCCTGAATTCCGAAACCCTGAAAGAAGCCGAGCGTCTCATGACGATCTGCAACGCCTGCCGTTACTGCGAGAGCTTCTGCGCGGTGTTTCCGGCCATGGAGCGGCGCACGGTTTTTGCGGGCGGCGATCTCAACTTTCTGGCCAATCTGTGCCACGGCTGTCAGGGCTGCCATACCGCCTGCCAGTATGCCCCGCCCCATGAATTCGCGGTCAATGTGCCGCGCACTTTCGCCGCCCTGCGCGCGCAGTCCTATGCCGGCAATGCCTGGCCGGACGTTCTGGGCCGCCTGTTCAAATGGAACGGGCTTGCCGTCTCGCTGGCCATGGCGCTCGCGCTTGCGGCGGTGCTGCTGCTGACATTCGGGTTGCAGGACCCATCGATTATCTTTGGAACACATGCGGGCGAAGGCGCGTTCTACCGCGTCATACCTTACGCGGCGATGGTCTGGCCGTTCGGCCTTGTCTTCGCCTTCGCCCTGTTCGCCATGATTATGGGCGGCGCGCGCTACTGGCGCGCCACGACCCCTGAGTTCCACGGCAAACTTTCCGCGCGCGCCGTGCTGGCCGGGGTGCGCGATGTGCTGACCCTGAAAAACCTCGGCGGCGGGGGGGGCGGGTGCAATTATCCCGGCGAACATTTCTCCACCGCGCGACGCATCTATCATCATTTCACCTTCTACGGCTTTCTGCTCTGCTTCGCCGCGACATCGGCGGCGACCCTCTACCACCATATGTTCGGCTGGGTGGCGCCCTATGAATTCACGAGCCTGCCGGTTCTGCTGGGCACCGCCGGCGGCATCGGTCTTCTGATCGGCCCCGCGGGCCTGCTGTGGCTCAAGGTCAGGGCCGACCCGGCGCCGCAATTGCGCGAATTGCTCGGCATGGATGTGGCTTTCTTGGTGCTTTTGTTCGCGGTCGCCTTCACCGGCTTGGCGCTGCTGGCGGTGCGCGAAACCCCCGCCATGGGCCTGACGCTCATCGTGCATCTGGGTTTCGTCCTGGCGCTTTTCGCGACGCTCCCCTATGGCAAGATGGTGCATGGCGTTTACCGCTTTCTGGCGCTGGTGCAGGACGCCGGCGAGCGGTATTCGGGTTCGCGCACCCAATAACCGGTTGACAGGGCCTTGCCGCGCTTGCGTGCACACCCGTTTCGGGCTAACCACAAAGACTGATCATTTCGTCGGCATTGTGCCCGTCAGCGGGGCAAAATCTCGTAAGGAGACAAACGAATGGCGCGCAACAAAATTGCGTTGATCGGCGCGGGCATGATCGGCGGCACCCTGGCCCATCTCGCCGGACTGAAAGAGCTGGGCGATGTGGTCCTTTTCGACATCGCGGAGGGACTCCCCGATGGCAAGGCGCTGGATCTGGCGCAATCCTCGCCGGTCGAGGATTTCGATTCACATCTGAGCGGCACCAGCGAATACGCCGACCTCAAGGGCGCGGACGTTATCATCGTCACCGCCGGCGTCGCCCGCAAGCCCGGCATGAGCCGCGACGATCTGCTTGAGATCAATCTCAAGGTGATGGGACAGGTCGGGGCGGGCATCAAGAAATACGCGCCCGAGGCATTCGTCATCTGCATCACCAATCCACTGGACGCAATGGTCTGGGCGCTGCAAAAGGCCTCCGGCCTGCCGCGCAACATGGTGGTGGGCATGGCCGGCGTGCTCGATTCGGCGCGCTTCCGCTATTTCCTCGCCGCCGAGTTCGACGTCTCCGTGGAGGATGTCACCGCCTTCGTTCTTGGCGGGCATGGCGACACCATGGTTCCCCTGCCGCGCTACTCGACGGTCGCCGGCATACCGCTGACCGATCTCATCAAAATGCGGTGGCTGACGAAAAAGCGCCTCGACGAAATCGTCACCCGCACGCGCAACGGCGGCGCGGAGATTGTCGGTTTGCTGAAAACCGGCTCGGCCTATTACGCGCCGGCATCCGCCGCCATCACCATGGCGGAGTCCTTTCTGAAGGACAAAAAGCGCGTGCTTCCCTGCGCCGCCTATCTCAACGGCGAATATGGCGTGAAAGGGCTCTATGTCGGCGTGCCGGTGGTCATCGGCGCAAAAGGCATGGAGCGGGTCGTCGAGATCGAACTCAATGCGTCCGAACGCAAGGACTTCATGGCGTCGGTCGAGGCCGTCAAGGGGCTGGTGGAGGCCTGCAAGAAAATATCCCCCAAGCTCGGCTGAGGGCGGTTATGACCTTGTGACATCCCGCGCACCTCCATACGATCACGCACGCGTTCATGATTCGAAGTAAAACTTGAGTATCGGGCAAAGCCAGCTGTAGCGCGGCCCGGTGGGACGTAGATCTTGACCAGGCGAATACAGGCGGGGGCGCGAAAATGAATATCCACGAATATCAGGCCAAGGCCGTGCTGAAGGAATTCGGTGCGCCGGTGCCGCGCGGCGCGGTCGCGTTCAGCGTCGGCGAAGCGGTCAAGGCGGCGGAAGAGCTGGGCGGCGCTCTGTGGGTGGTGAAAGCGCAAATCCATGCCGGCGGGCGCGGCAAGGGCGGCGGCGTCAAGGTCGTCAAGTCCATCGACGAGGTGCGCGCCCAGGCGGACGCGATCCTCGGCATGACGCTTGTAACGCCCCAGACCGGACCGGCCGGCAAGAAGGTCGGGCGCATCTATATCGAAGAGGGGTGCGATATCGAGCGCGAGCTCTATCTCTCCGCCCTTGTCGATCGCGCCACCTCGCGCGTGGCCTTTATCGCCTCAACCGAAGGCGGCATGGACATCGAGGAAGTGGCGGCCAAGACGCCGGAGAAAATCCTCACCATCACCATTGATCCCGCTAGCGGTTATTCCGGGTTTCACGGCCGCAATATCGCCTTTGCGCTCGGCCTGAAGGGCGGTCAGGTGAAGCAATGCGTCAAGCTCATCGGCACGCTCTACAAGATGCTGGTGGAAAAAGACGCCAGCCTGCTGGAGATCAATCCGCTGGTGGTGACGGGCGCGGGCGATCTCATCTGCCTCGACGCCAAGATGAACTTCGATAGCAACGCGCTTTACCGGCATCCCGATATTGTCGAGCTGCGCGATCTGTCGGAAGAAGATCCCGCCGAGGTCGAGGCGTCGAAATTCGACATCAACTATGTCAAGCTCGACGGCGCCATCGGCTGCATGGTGAATGGCGCGGGGCTGGCCATGGCCACCATGGACATCATCAAGCTCTATGGGTCATCGCCCGCCAACTTCCTCGATGTGGGCGGGGGGGCGACCAAGGAACAGGTGATGAACGCCTTCAAGCTCATCCTGTCCGACGACAATGTTCAGGGCATCCTGGTCAATATCTTCGGCGGCATCATGCGCTGCGACATCGTCGCCGAAGGCATCGTCGCCGCGGCCAAGGAAATGGATATCTCCGTACCCCTTGTCGTGCGGCTCGAGGGGACCAATGTCGATCTGGGCAAGAAGATACTCAACGAGTCCGGTCTCGCAATCCTGTCGGCCGACAATCTGGACGACGCCGCCAGGAAGATTGTCGCGCAAGTGAAGGAGGCCGCCTAGGATGTCCGTTCTCGTCGACAAAAACACAATTCTCATCTGCCAGGGCTTCACCGGGTCTCAGGGCACCTTTCATTCCGAACAGGCCATTGCTTACGGTACGAAAATGGCCGGCGGCGTAACGCCGGGCAAGGGCGGCTCGCAGAATCTCGGCCTGCCCGTTTTCGACACGGTCGGACAGGCGGTCGAGGCCACCGGGGCCAACGCCTCGGTCATCTATGTGCCGCCCCCCTTTGCGGCGGACGCCATTCTCGAAGCCATCGACGCGGAGCTGCCCCTGGTCGTCTGCATCACCGAGGGCATTCCGGTTCTCGACATGGTCAAGGTGAAACGCGCGCTCACAGGGTCGAATACGCGCCTCATTGGCCCCAACTGCCCCGGCATCATCACCCCCGACGAATGCAAGATCGGCATCATGCCGGGCCATATTCACAAGCCCGGCTCGGTTGGCATCGTCTCGCGCTCGGGCACCCTCACCTATGAAGCGGTGGCGCAGACCACGGCCGCGGGGCTGGGGCAAAGCACCTGCATCGGTATCGGCGGCGACCCGGTTAACGGCACGAACTTTATCGACTGTCTCGATTTATTCTTGAGGGACGACAAGACGAAATCGATCATCATGATCGGCGAGATCGGCGGATCGGCGGAAGAGGAAGCCGCGGATTTCATCAAGTCCTCAAAGGTGAAAAAGCCGGTCGTCGGCTTTATCGCCGGCGTTACCGCGCCTCCGGGGCGGCGCATGGGCCATGCGGGCGCGATCATATCGGGCGGCAAGGGCGGCGCGGAAGACAAGATAGAGGCCATGCGCTCGGCGGGCATCGCGGTATCGAGCTCGCCCGCGGGCCTTGGAACCACGCTTGTTGAAGTATTAAATGGATAATCAGAACCGGCGGTCATGAGTCCGGGCCGGTCGAATGCGGCATGAATGCGGGCGCGTCTCGCGCCTTGAAGGCGGAATCGGCAAATGGGACGTCAAGATCTGAATGAGGCGTTTGCACGCACCTCATTTCTGCAGGGTGCAAACGCGGACTATATCGAAGACCTCTATGCGCAATATCAGAAAAGCCCGCAGTCGGTCGATGCCGGCTGGCAGGCCTTCTTCCGCGATCTCAAGGACAATCGCGACGATGTGCTGAGGGAAGCCGAGGGGCCCTCGTGGAAGCGCCCTGGCTGGCCCGAGGCGGCGAACGGCGAGCTGGTGGCCGCACTCGATGGCGACTGGGAGTCGGCCGAGCGGCATCTGGGAGACCGTATTCAGGGCCGGGCGCAGTCGCTCGGCGTGGAAATCTCCACTGAACTGGCGCTGTCGGCGACGCGCGATTCGGTGCGTGCGCTGATGATGATCCGCTCCTACCGGGTGCGCGGGCATCTGGCGGCGGACCTCGATCCGCTCGGACTGGAGAAAAAGGAGGCGCATCCCGAACTCGACCCGGCGTCTTACGGATTCACCGGGCGCGATCTCGACCGGCGGATATTTCTCGACCATGTGCTGGGTCTGGAATTCGGCACCATGCGCCAGATTATTGAAATCCTGCAACGCACCTACTGCGCCAAGATCGGCATCGAGTTCATGCACATCTCCTCGCCGGAACAAAAACAGTGGCTGCAGGCGCGCATCGAGGGCAAGGACAAGGAAATCTCCTTCACCCCGGAGGGCAAGAAGGCGATCCTTTCGAAACTCATCGAGGTTGAGTCCTTCGAAAAATTCCTCGACGTCAAATATACCGGCACCAAGCGCTTCGGGCTCGACGGCGGCGAGGCGGCCGTGCCGGCGCTGGAGCAGATCATCAAGCGCGGCGGTCATCTGGGCGTTGAGGAAATTATTCTCGGCATGCCCCACCGCGGCCGGCTGAATGTGCTCGCCAATGTCATGGGCAAGCCCTTCCGGGCGATTTTCAACGAGTTCAAGGGCGGCTCGTCCAAGCCCGAGGACGTAGAGGGTTCGGGCGATGTGAAATATCACCTCGGCGCGTCGTCGGACCGCGAGTTCGACGGCAATAATGTGCATCTGTCGCTGACCGCCAATCCCTCGCATCTGGAGATCGTCAATCCGGTGGTTCTGGGCAAGGTGCGCGCCAAGCAGGACCAGCGGCGCGACAAGCTGCGCACCAGGGTCCTGCCGCTGCTGCTGCATGGCGATGCGGCTTTCGCCGGCCAGGGCGTGGTCGCGGAATGTTTCGGGCTTTCAGGCCTTGCGGGGCACCGCACCGGCGGTTCCATTCATTTCATCATCAACAACCAGATCGGGTTTACGACCGCTCCGCACCATTCGCGCTCCTCGCCCTACCCCTCGGACGTGGCGCGCATGATCGAAGCGCCGATCTTCCATGTGAACGGCGATGACCCCGAGTCGGTTGTTCATGTGGCGAAGGTGGCGACGGAGTTCCGCCAGGAATTCCACAAGCCGGTGGTTATCGACATGTTCTGCTACCGCCGTCATGGACATAATGAGGGCGATGAACCGTCGTTCACACAGCCGCTCATGTATCAGAAGATTCGCTCTCACCCCAGAGTGGTCGACATCTATTCGAAGCGTCTCATCGACGAAGGCACTCTCGCCCAGGACGAATTCGAGACCATGCGCGCGGATATGCGGAGCATGCTGGAGGAGGAATTCAAGGCCGGCGATTCCTACAAGCCCAACAAGGCCGACTGGCTCGATGGCAAATGGTCGACAATGGGTCACGCTGAAGAAGGCGCACGGCGCGGTCATACCGGCGTCGATATAGACCGGCTCAAGGAGGTTGGCGTCGCGATCTCCGGTGTGCCCGAGGGGTTCAACATTCATCGGACCGTCAACCGGTTCATGGAAAACCGCCGCAAGATGATTGAGGAGGGGACGGCCATCGACTGGTCGTTCGCCGAGGCGCTGGCCTTCGGCACGCTGCTGCGCGAGGGTTTTCGCGTGCGCCTGTCGGGCCAGGACTGCGAGCGCGGCACGTTTTCCCAGCGCCATTCGGTGCTGAACGACCAGAAAACGGAAGAAAAATATACTCCTCTCAATCATATCGTGGCCGGCCAGGCCCATTACGAAGTCATCAACTCGATGCTGTCGGAAGAAGCGGTGCTCGGGTTCGAATATGGCTATACGCTCGCCGAGCCGAACGCCCTGACCCTGTGGGAAGCCCAGTTCGGCGACTTCGCCAATGGCGCCCAGGTCGTATTCGACCAGTTCATTTCGTCGGGTGAGCGCAAATGGCTGCGCATGTCGGGCCTGGTGATGCTGCTGCCGCATGGCTATGAGGGGCAGGGCCCGGAACATTCCTCCGCCCGGCTGGAGCGTTACCTTCAGTCCTGCGCGGAGGACAACTGGCAGGTGGCGAATTGCACCACGCCGGCCAATTATTTCCATATTCTGCGCCGCCAGCTGCACCGCAACTTCCGCAAACCGCTGGTGCTGATGACGCCGAAATCCCTGTTGCGCCACAAGCGCGTGGTCTCGAAGCTGGAGATGTTCAGGCCGGACTCCACCTTCCACCGGGTGCTGTGGGACGACGCGCAGTTCCTCAAGGGCGAGAAAATCCAGCTGGTGGCCGACGACAAGATCAAGCGCGTCGTGATGTGTACCGGAAAGGTCTATTACGACCTCTATGACGCGCGCGAGAGGCAAGGTATCGACGATGTCTATCTGATGCGCCTTGAGCAGCTTTATCCCTTCCCCGCGCGCGCGCTGATCGATGAGCTGGGGCGCTTTTCCAGGGCCGAGATGGTGTGGTGCCAGGAAGAGCCGAAAAACATGGGCGGCTGGAGCTTTGTCGAGCCCAATATCGAATGGGTGCTGAATCACATCGACGCCAAACACAGGCGGCCCCGTTATACCGGACGCGCGGCTTCGGCGGCCACGGCGACCGGTCAGATGAGCAAGCATTTGAAAGAGCTCGAGGCGTTTACGCATGAGGCACTGATTGTCTGATACGGGGCAGAATTAAACGGTGGCGGGCCGGGGTCCGCCGCGATGCGAGGGGTCATAAATATGGCGACGGAAATCCGTGTACCCACACTCGGCGAATCGGTCAGCGAAGCGACCGTCGGCCAGTGGTTCAAAAAAGCCGGCGATGCGGTCAGTGCCGATGAACCGGTGGTCGAGCTGGAAACCGACAAGGTGACCATCGAAGTGCCCGCGCCGGTGTCCGGCGTGCTCGGCGATATTTCCGTCGGCGAGGGCGAAACGGTTGAAGTCGGCGCGCTGCTCGGAGCCGTCACCGAGGGTAAGGGCGCGGCGCCCGCGCCCGCAAAAGCGGAACCCGCTCCCGCCAAAGCCGAGCCGGCGCCGGCGAAAGCTGAAAAGCCCGAGGCAGATGGCGGGGACAATGATTTCGGCCTTTCCCCGGCGGTGCGGAAACTCGTCACGGAACACGGTCTTGACCCTTCCGCGATCAAGGGAACGGGCAAGGATGGCCGGTTGCTGAAAGAGGATGTGCTGAAAGCGATCGAGGGCGGGAGCAAGGCCCCTGCCCCTGCCCCTGCCGCCCCGACGGCGCCGGCGGTTTCGGCGGAGCCGTCTGCCCGGGCGCGCGGGCCCGTCGCGCAGGGCGATGAGGCGCGCGAGGAACGGGTGCGCATGACGCGGCTGCGCCAGACCATCGCCCGGCGGCTGAAAGATTCGCAGAACACCGCCGCCATGCTCACCACCTTCAACGAGGCGGATATGGGCGCGGTGATGGATTTGCGCCGCGAATATAAGGACGCGTTCGAGAAGCGCCACGGCGTGCGCCTCGGTTTTATGGGCTTTTTTGTAAAAGCCTGCATCCAGGCGCTGCGCGACGTGCCGGAAGTCAATGCGGAGATCGACGGCACCGACATCGTCTACAAGAATTATTATCACGTCGGCATCGCCGTCGGCACGGACAGGGGGCTGGTGGTGCCGGTGGTGCGCGAGGCGCAGAACATGACCCTGCCGCGGATCGAGGCGGAGATCGCGAGCCTTGGGAAACGCGCCCGCGACGGGGCCTTGAGCATCGACGATATGCAGGGCGGCACCTTCACCATCACCAATGGCGGCGTCTATGGCTCGCTCATGTCCACGCCCATCCTCAACGCGCCGCAATCGGGGATCCTGGGGATGCACAAGATTCAGGAGCGCCCCATGGCGGTGAACGGTGAAATGGTCATCCGCCCGATGATGTATCTCGCGCTCTCCTACGATCACCGGGTGGTCGACGGCAAGGGCGCGGTGACCTTCCTGGTGCGGGTGAAAGAATGCCTGGAAGACCCGCAGCGCATGGTGCTGGATTTGTGAGGCGATGATTCATTGCCGGAACCTCCCTCTCCCCGGCGGGGAGCCGGGGTTGCGGCTATAACTTCCCTTCCCCCAACGCGGGGAGGGGTTAGGGGTGGGGGGTCGTATAGATTTGTGAGTGCAAGCGAACTCTCCTCAAATCCGAGAGGAAAATGCACCACCGAGTCATGAGTTTTTTAATTTGTCACCCCGCCCCCTGCCCCTCCCCGTCAAGGGGAGGGGAGCAATATTGCGGAAGGCGTCCCCATCGCGGTGACGTAAAATATCGAGGAGACATCCATGGCTGACGCTTACGATCTGATTGTTATCGGCACCGGGCCCGGCGGCTATGTGTGCGCCATTCGCGCCGCGCAGCTGGGGATGAAAGTTGCGGTGGTTGAGAAGCGTAGCGCCCATGGCGGCACATGCCTCAATGTGGGCTGCATTCCTTCCAAAGCCCTGCTGCACGCCTCGGAACTTTTCGAAGAAGCGGGCCATGGTTTTGAAGGCATGGGCATCAAGGCGGCGCCCACGCTCGATCTCAAAGCCATGCAGGCCTACAAGCAGGAAGGCGTGGACGGAAACACCGCCGGTGTCGCTTTCCTTCTGAAGAAGAACAAGATCGACGCCCATCACGGGACGGGAAAGATCCTCGCGCCGGGCAAGGTCGAGGTAACGCCGGACAAGGGCAAGGCAGTCACATTGGAGACGAAAAACATCGTCATCGCCACCGGCTCGGACGTGGCGAAGCTTCCCGGCATCGAGATCGACGAGAAGAAGATCGTTTCTTCCACCGGCGCGCTGGAACTTTCCGCCGTACCGAACAAGCTGCTGGTGGTGGGCGCGGGGGTTATCGGGCTGGAACTCGGCTCGGTCTGGCGGCGTCTGGGCGCGGAGGTACTCGTCGTTGAGTTTCTCGACCGCATCACGCCGGGCATGGACGCGGAGGTGGCCAAGAATTTCCAGCGGACCCTGAAAAAGCAGGGCATGACCTTCAAGCTCGGCCATAAAGTCACCGGCATCGACACCAAGGGCAAGGGGTGCAAGGTCGCCATTGAACCCGCCAGGGGCGGCGATGCGCAGACCATCGACTGCGACGTGGTGCTCGTCGCCATCGGCCGCGTGCCCTATACGGGGGGGCTCGGTCTTGAGGATATCGGCGTGCGCCAAGACAAGCAGGGCCGTGTCGAAACCGACGGCTCTTTCAAGACGAATGTGGACGGCATCTACGCCATCGGCGATGTCATCGCCGGGCCGATGCTGGCGCATAAGGCGGGGGATGAAGGCTCCGCGGTGGCGGAGATTCTCGCCGGCCAGGCGGGCCATGTGAATTACGGCGTCATCCCCGGCGTCGTTTACACCACCCCCGAGGTCGCCGAAGTCGGCCAAACCGAAGAGGCTCTGAAAGAGGCCGGCATCGAATATAATGTCGGCAAGTTCCCCTTCACCGCCAATGGCCGCGCCAAGGTGAACCGCACCACGGACGGGTTCGTGAAAATCCTCGCCGACGCAAAAACCGACCGGGTGCTGGGTGTGCATATTCTCGGGCCGGATGCGGGCAACATGATTGCCGAGGCCGCGGTGCTGATGGAGTTCAGCGGTTCGGCGGAAGATCTGGCCCGCACCTGCCACGCCCATCCGACGCTTTCGGAAGCCATCAGGGAAGCGGCGCTCGCGGTCGCGAAACGCGCGCTGCATATGTGAACGCCGGGAGCCGCGCTACGCCCGGACGCCAACAATCCGTGGCCTCGAACTCCAAAACACTTTAGAGCGGTTCCGTCTTTGACGGAATCGCTCCGGATTTTTTTCACTCACGACCTATCCGCGCTTCGCGCGGGTCTGCGCGGGCGCGGCGCATAAGCGCCGGGCCGCAGTCGCGGCCTTACCGTTTCCGTTAAGAACAGAAACGGTCTAGAAAGGCCGCTGGTTAAAAACAGATGGTTTGGCGGCCTTATGACAGCCACGCGCTCTATTCTCATCACCGGATGCTCCTCGGGCATCGGCCATGCCTGCGCGCATGGGATGAAGGCGCGCGGCTGGCGCGTGTTCGCCACCGCGCGCGGCCGCGAAGACATCGCCCGGCTTGAAGGCGAGGGCCTGGAGGTGCTCCATCTCGACTACCGCGACGCCGAATCAATCGGGAACTGCGCCGGCGAGGTGCTCGAACGCACCGACGGCAAACTCACCGCGCTGTTCAACAATGGCGGCTATGGCCAGCCGGGCGCCGTTGAAGATGTGCCGATGGATGCCCTGCGCCAGCAGTTCGAGACGAACTTCTTCGGCTGGCACGATCTCACGATCCGGCTGATCCCGGCGATGCGGGCCCAGGGGCACGGACGGATCGTGCAATGTTCCTCCTGTCTGGGGCTGGTCTCGCTCAAATTCCGCGGCGTCTATAATGCGTCCAAATTCGCGCTTGAGGGATTGAGCGACGCGATGCGCCAGGAGCTTGCCGGAACCGGCCTTCATGTTTCCCTGATAGAGCCCGGCCCCATCGATACCAGGTTTCAGGAGCATGCGCTCGCCGCCTACAGGGCGAATATCGATCTCACGGGGTCGGTCCATGCCAAAATCTACAAAAAGCGCATCGCGCGAATGGAAGCCGGCGGGTCGAAGAGGTTCAGGCTCGGTCCCGGGGCGGTGCTTGAAAAGCTTGTTCACGCGGTTGAAGCCCCGCGTCCGCATCCGCACTACTATGTCACCAAGGCTACCTATATGCTGGCCTGGTCGCGGCGCCTGTTTTCCGCGCGTATGCTGGACCGGGTGATGCGCGGCCAATAGCGCGTATCACCGATAAGCGGGAACCGGTTATCGGAAAAATGATACGCGTAAAAAAAGTAGAGGGCGCAGGGCCGCGGTCCCCGCAGGAGCAGCTTTTCGATGAGCACCGTTCTATTTTCATTTCTGCCCCTTGCGCTTGTCGCGGTCGTCGTCATTCTCGGGCTGGGTTTGTGGACCATGCTGCGCGG
>BDTT01000062.1 GCA_002897995.1 bacterium BMS3Bbin10
GCTGGATCGCTCGCTAAGTCTTCTGCATCCCTTCATGCCCTTCATCACCGAAGAATTGTGGACGCGGCTGGGAGAAACGGGTCCGCCGCGCCGCTCCATGCTCATTCTGGCGGAATGGCCGGAAATGAGGGGGCTGGTGAACGCCCAGGCGGAAGCCGAATTCGACTGGGTGATCCGGGTGGTGAGCGAAATCCGCTCGCTCCGGGCGGAAATGAACATGCCCGCGGGCGCAAGAATTCCCGTCACGGTTCTCGGGGCCGGGGAGGCCACGCGCGCCCGGCTTGAGGCCAACCGCGACGCACTCATGACCCTGGCGCGGCTGGAGAGCATTTCACCGGCCGATACCGCGCCCAACGGGTCCTCAAATAGCGAAGCGGTAGGACAAATAAAAGGCTCTGTGCAGTTTGTGCTGGATGAAGCGACTTTTGCCCTGCCGCTGGAAGGTGTAATCGATATTTCCGCCGAGACCGACAGACTCAACCGCGAAATCGCCAAGGCGGGCTCGGAAATCGCCCAGATTGAGGCCAAACTCGGCAATGAGAAGTTTACCTCGCGCGCACCGGCCCATGTGGTGGAGGAGCAGCGCCGGAGAAAAGCGGACGCCGAAGCCGTTGCCGCCAAGTTGAACGACGCGCTGAAACGGCTCAAAGCCGCCATTTAGAGCCATATCCGCTCCCCGCATTGTGATTTTTTTGCCAGACTGTTGCCCAAACGCAACAGATGGCCTCGTTTGCGCCATAAACCAATTCGAATATCCGCGCCGAATTGGTGGGAGAAACGCGTATCAAGACGCCCTTCCGCCGGGTCCGTTGGGACCGGATATGTTCCTGCGCATCGAAGGCGGGTCATCCAGGCAAGATGCCACCGCACAGGGAAAAAGCGCAGCCAAGGTTGAGGTCATGGACGCAAAAACGTTTGAAAAGAAGCGCCTGCCGAGCCGGCATGTGACCGAAGGGCCCGGAAGGGCGCCCCATCGCGCGTTTCTCTATGCCATGGGGCTCAGCTCGCACGAAATCCATCAGCCTCTGGTGGGTGTCGCCACATGCTGGAATGAATCCGCGCCCTGCAATATCGCGCTGATGCGCCAGGCGCAGGTGGTCAAGAAGGGCGTCGCCCACGCCAACGGCACGCCGCGTGAGTTCTGCACCATCACCGTCACCGACGGCATCGCCATGGGCCATCAGGGCATGAAGGCGTCGCTTGCCAGCCGCGAGGTCATCGCCGACTCGGTCGAGCTGTCCATGCGCGGCCATTGCTATGACGCGCTGGTTGGTCTGGCAGGGTGCGACAAATCCCTGCCGGGCATGATGATGGCCATGTGCCGTCTCAATGTGCCATCCGTTTTCATCTATGGCGGGTCCATCCTTCCCGGCACCTTCAAGGGCAATCCGGTGACCGTTCAGGATGTTTATGAGGCCGTGGGGATGCATTCGGTCGGCAAAATGTCCGATGAGGATCTCGAAGAACTCGAGAAGGTTGCCTGTCCCTCCGCGGGGGCCTGCGGCGCGCAATTCACCGCCAACACCATGGCGACGGTTTCCGAAGCCATCGGGCTTGCGCTGCCCTATTCGGCCGGCGCCCCTGCGCCCTATGAAATGCGCGACCAGTTCTGCATGGCGGCGGGCGAAAAGGTCATGGAACTCCTGGCCAGCGAAATCCGGCCCCGGGACATCGTGACCCTCAAGGCGCTCGAGAATGCCGCGACGGTCGTTGCCGCTTCGGGCGGGTCGACCAACGCCGCGCTGCATCTTCCGGCCATCGCCAATGAATGCGGCATCGACTTCGATCTGTTCGCCGTTGCGGAAATTTTCAAAAAGACCCCGTATATCGCCGATCTGAAACCGGGCGGGAAATATGTCGCCAAGGATATGTTCGAGGCCGGCGGCATTCCGCTTCTCATCAAGACGCTTCTCGACCACGGCTTTATGCATGGGGACTGCATGACCGTGACCGGGCGCACCCTGGGCGAGAATATGGCCGCCGTGAAATGGAACGACGCCCAGGACGTGGTCTACCCCGCCGACAGGCCGATTACGCCAACGGGCGGCGTCGTGGGCCTGAAGGGCAATCTCGCGCCCGATGGCGCGATCGTGAAGGTGGCGGGCATGGAGAGTTTGAAATTCTCCGGCCCGGCGCGCTGCTTTGACACCGAAGAAGCCTGCTTCGAGGCGGTCACGGGGCAAAAAATTAAAGAAGGCGAGGTTCTGGTCATTCGCTATGAGGGCCCCAGGGGCGGACCGGGCATGCGCGAGATGCTGTCCACCACGGCCGCGCTTTACGGCCAGGGCATGGGCGACAAGGTTGCGCTCATCACCGATGGACGGTTTTCCGGGGCGACGCGGGGTTTTTGCATCGGCCATGTCGGACCCGAAGCCGCCGTGGGTGGCCCCATCGGTCTCTTGAAAGATGGCGACGTGATCACCATAGATGCTGTAGCGGGGACGCTCGACGTCGAGCTTAGCGACAAAGAAATTGAACAACGTCGAAAAGCATGGGAGGCGCCGGATAACCCCTATAAAAGTGGTGCATTGTGGAAATATGCGGACCAGGTCGGGGCGGCGCGTACCGGTGCTGTCACCCATCCGGGCGGCAAAGTTGAAGTCGAGTGTTACGCCAATGTATAAGTGGTTTACCGGTATCGCGGTTGTTTTCGTTGGCGTTTCGCTGGCCGGGTGGACAGGCTTGGCTGGCGGTGAGAAGCGCATGGCATCCGCTGGCAACATCTCCACACAGAAACTTGGCGCCGTTGAGGCCGGCAGGGCGGCGGGCCCGATATCCGCGCTCAAACAGGCCGCCGACCGCGGCGATCTGGATGCTCAGCTCAAGCTTGCCGGCCTATACGCCGCCGGCGGGAAGACTTCCGGCAGCCAGTTGAAGGCTTTCGATCTGTTTCAGCGCATCGTTGACACTCACGCGGAAATAACCCCGCGCGATGTCCGTGCGAGCCGCATCGCCAGCGCATTTGTTGCGCTTGGCAATTATTTCCGCACCGGTATTTCAGGCACCGCGATCAAGGCGGACAAGCGCCGCGCCGCCAACCTGTACTGGCACGCGGCGAGCTATCTCGGCGATGCCGAAGCGCAGTACAGTCTGGCGCAGATGCATCTGCTGGGGGAAGGTGTGCCGCGGAGCGGACGGCTGGCGGTGAACTGGCTCGCCAATGCCGCCAAGAAACGCCATGCCAAAGCCCAGGCAGTCCTCGGTGATCTGTTGTGGCGCGGCGCGGAAGATGTCCGGCGGCAGCCGCGCAAGGGTCTGGCGCTGCTGACCATTGCCGGTCAGAACGCCAGGGACGAGGCGGAAGCGCGCTGGATTGAAACTCTGCGTGTCGGGGCCCTGGCGCAATCGCAGGCTCACGAGCGCGCCGGCGCGAAACGCCTCTCCGCGCTCTGGCAATCGAGCATCGGGCGCTCTTCCGTGAGCGTGCCGGTAGCGAAACCGGAGCCGCCGGTTTCAGTTGAGAGTGATGCAGCCTTGTCAGGGCGCCGCGCGGAAGGCTTCACCAATATCGGCCTGGACGGCCAGAGCGCACTGCGCCAGCCGCGCTAACCGGTTTTCAATTCAATCCAGACAGGCACATGATCGGAGGGCTTTTCCCAGCCCCGGGTGAAGCGATCGATCTCGCAAGCCTGCAGCAGGTCGGCCGCTTGCGGCGACAGCAGCAGATGGTCGATCCGGATGCCGTGATCCTTCTGCCAGGACCCGCGCTGGTAATCCCAGTATGTGTATTGATGGCTTTCGTCATGACAGGCCCGGTAGGCGTCCGTCAGGCCCAGATTCAGCAATGCGTGAAATTTCTCCGCCGTCTCGGGCCGGAACAGGGCGTCGCCCGCCCAGGCCGCGGGGTCATGCACATCCTCCTCGCCCGGAATGACATTATAATCGCCGGCCAGCACGAAGGGTTCCTCCAGGGCCAGCAATTCCCGTGCATGGTCTTTCAGGCGATCCATCCAGCGCAGCTTGTAGGGATATTTTTCCGTATCGACCGGATTTCCGTTGGGCAGGTAGATCGACGCCACGCGCACCACGCCGCCGCCGGCCGAGACGACGGCTTCCAGATAGCGGGCATGGTCGTCGTTATCGCCGCCGGGAAGTCCGGCAATGATTTCATCGAACGGCTTCTTTGAAAGGATCGCGACGCCGTTGAAGCTTTTCTGCCCGTGGACGGCGACATTGTAGCCGAGTTCTTCAAAGCGCTCGGAGGGAAATCCCTCATCGACGCTCTTTATTTCCTGAAGGCAGGCGATATCCGGTTTTGCCTGCTCCAGCCACGTCACGAGCCCTTCGAGCCGGGCCTTGATGCCGTTGATGTTCCAGGTGGCGATTTTCATG
>BDTT01000063.1 GCA_002897995.1 bacterium BMS3Bbin10
GACACCTTCAAGCAATCGGCGAATGTGCATCGTGCGTATATTTAGTTCCGCCATTATAGCGTCGAGTTCGCGAGCTGTTACGTTCGACTTCTTCCGCGTCATAGGGTGAACGCTCACGGGCGGCCCATAGATTGGGTCCAGTTGTTCGAGAAAGCCGATTGGCACCCCATAAACTTGCGCTGCTCGCCCGGCGAACTCGTCGTCCGCTTCAATAGTCGCGTTCTCATACCGCGACAGGATTGGCTGCCGGATTCCGAGCCTCTTGGCCGCTTCCTTTTGAGTGAGTCTGAGTCTCTGCCGCGCGAGGCGCAGCATGCCGCCTTGTACCGCCATAATGATTACTCTTTACTCTTGCTAACCTGCTCACGAACTCCGCGTGGAGATACGAGGGCGGTGCGATCATCGCCTTGCGGCGATGCCGCAGTGGGAAGCGTCACAACCTCGCCAGCGTCTTCGACGATGTCCTTGATTGAGTAGTCCCAGAGCAGGCGTTCATTGTCCCGCGCCACGACCAAAATGTCTTTGACGCGCGTGCAGAGGTCATTCGACAACCAGACGAAATCGACCTTCACGGTTTCCGGCGGAAAACCAAGAAAACTTTCCTGTGGGTCAGTGAACGCAAGAACGGCCTGCGTTGCAATATTGCGCCCGAGCTTGTGCTCGTCACCCTTCTTGAACCGACCAATTACAAGCCCCTTGAATACGATCTTGATCGTCTGGGCCTCAATAATCAGATTGATGTGGTCGTCGCTGAGAAATTCAAGGATGGCTTTGCGCGCAATCGCGTCAAAAACGTAATTGGCGATGGTCCGACTGTAGAGCAAAGGAGCGATGCCCTGCTCAGCGCGATACTTTGAGATCGCCTCCCACTCCTCCCATGCCTGCATGACGATCTGATAAATGCGAGAGTGATAGTCAGAGAGGTGAGTTTTCACCTCGGCTTTGATGGGAAGAGACATGCGGCGGACCCCCAGCCAGTTGTTTAGAGACCGCGACACTGCCTGAATCGTTTTGTAAAATCAACATATATTATTCGTATTCTATTTTGATTTGTTCTCCCAACGAGTTATGGCAGCTTTTCGCGCAATCTCGGCGCGACGTTCTGGTGAAATGGACTTGGCCCGCGCCTTACCACCCATGCGCCCCAACTCTTGAGCAGCCTTGTTCTTGCCCTCGTCTGCGTATTCTTCTTCGATCTCGCCTGTGGCGATCTTCATGACTTTGACGGCGGCACCAACCACGTCGGCGGGGCGTTTTTCGCCTTTGGGTCCGGTGGGCATGAAACCTCCTATGCTTCACGCTAAGCATACAGGAATTGCGCGTCAGATTCTACAGGGGTCAAGAGCCGTCGATTTCAAACTGATGCACTACCGATCCTCGCCACGGATTGCGTGCGAACGCGCACTCTGCCATGTCTGCCGCCATGAGCAGCGGCCAGAAACCCATCGCCATATATATCGACGCGGATGCGTGCCCGGTAAAGAACGAGACCTACCGGGTTGCGGAGCGCTACGCTTTGAAGGTCTATGTGGTGGCCAACAGCTACATGAATGTGCCCCGCGCACCGCTGATCGAGCGCGTTATCGTCGATGACGGTTTCGATGCCGCCGATGACTGGATCGCCGGGCGGGCCAGCCCCGGCGCCATTGTCATCACCGCCGACATTCCCCTGGCGAGCCGCTGCGTGAAAGCGGGGGCGGCCGTCATATCGCCGGCCGGAAAGGCGTTCACGGAAAACTCCGTCGGCATGGCGCTGGCCACCCGGAACCTGATGCAGGATTTGCGGGCCGGCGGCGAAATCATCGGTGGCCCGAAGCCCTTTTCTGCGCGCGACCGCTCCGCTTTCCTCTCCGCGCTGGACCTCGCCGCCGTCCGGCTGAAAAAAGAGGGGTTTGGCGGCTGAAGCGCGCCCTTCTCCCCGCCGGCGCGGCGCCGGAAGCACCGGTCCGAAAGTCCTGCCCGGGCTGAAGAACCTTGCGCCGTTTGCGTTCCCGAAGTGGACAAATGCCTTTTTTGCAGCCAATTCTTGCGCTATGGTTAAAACAGCTTATTCCAAGGGTGGGCAATCGATGTTTAACAGAGCAATCCTGGTTATTTTGACGATTCTGGTTGCGGCGCCGCTGTCCGCTACGCCTGGTGAGGCGGTTGAGGAAATTGCCATCGCCGCGGGCGAAAGAGGCGGCGCTTACTATGATTTCGGGCGCAGCATTTGCCGGCTGCTGGACCGCAAGGCCGAGGGGCTGAAATGCGCCCTGGCGCCGGCAGCGCGCGGCGACGCGCCGGACGACTCCCTTTCCAATCTCGTAAATATCAACAACAACGCCGCGGATTTCGGTCTTGCGCGCTCCGACTGGCATCATTATGCGGTCACCGGCACCGGGCCGGCGAAATATATGGGCGGGAAGCTCGAGGGCGTCAGAAGCCTGTTTTCCCTCCATATGCAACCGGTCACGCTCATCGCCAGACGCGATGCGGGGATAAAAAACCTCGATGATCTGAAAGGCAAACGGGTGAATATCGGCCGGGCCTATTCCAGCGATCGCCGGAGCGTTGAACTGGTGATGGCGGCCAAGAAGTGGACGCGCAGGGATTTTCTCATGGTCGACGAATTGTCCCAGGCCGATCAGCGCCTGGCCTTCTGCCAGAACCGCGTACAGGCCATGTTTTACATGGGGAGCCATCCAAATGACGGCGTCAGCCAGGCGGTGAGGCTTTGCGGCGCGACCCTGGTGAATGTCGGCGGCGCGGCGATCGACGAAATTGTCGCCGCGAGGCCCTATCTGACGCGCACGACCATTGCGCCCGGCACCTATGCCGGAATACCCGAACCGGTCACGACATTCGGCTCCACGGTCACCGTGGTGAGCTCGGCCGATGTTTCGGAGGACCTGGTTTACGCGTTTGTCAAAGCCGTGTTCGAAAATCTGCCGGCGCTGAAGAAATCCCATTCAGCGTTCCGGAATCTCGACCCCGCAAGCATGGTCAAGAACGGATTGACCGCGCCCTATCACATTGGCGCCATGCGCTATTACCGCGAAAAAGGCCTGCTCTGAGAAAACCCGGCCGCGGAATGCAGGCTGCCGGACCAGGGCGCGGCATAGGGCCGCAGGTTCCGCTACACCATGATGGAATGCTCCCGGGCGGCCGCGAACAGCTCCCCGGCCTGCGCCGTTCTTTCACTATCCGCCGTCCTGGCATGTTTGAGGGAAATCGGTAAAATTTGAGTCGAATCTTCCAAAGGATTTATAATATTCAACTGTAAACAAATTAATACAGAAAAATAAACCAAGTACATTTGAAGTGAATTAAGATAATTACACCACACTCCCATGTTAAATCTCTTGTTGGGAGCGGGACGCATGTTTCGAGAGTTCTTTGCCCGTGACCGAATGGTCATGGCGGGCCTTATCATTCTGGGAGCGGCAACCGTGGCCGCCGGCTTCGTGTCGGGCCGGTCCACCTTCCAGTATGCGCTTTCCACCGATGCGCGCCAGGCCGCCGCCAAATGGGTCGGGAAGGCGGAAAACCAGCTGTTCAGGCAGCAATCGCCGGCCGGTGAACGCCTCCTGGAACAGGGCGTCACAATTGTCGCGCCTAAGCTGTTCAGCGAGTACCGGACCCGGGCCCGCGGCGCCGGCGCGCAAAACCTTCGCATTGCCAGCTCGGCGCGCGAGGAATCCGGTCTTCTGGCCGGTATCGACAAACTGTTCTCCGGGTGGATTACAAATCTCACCAATCTGCTGGACGCCGACGATCATGTGAGCCGGATTCGCAACTTTGCGCTGCTCCAGCCAAGCGGGGCGCTGGTCGTGCGCTCAAACGGGTTCGATCCCGCGTCACTCGATGATTTTCTCGCCGAAACCCGTTTCCAGGCGGAGCTTTACAAATCGCTCGGGATGAATTCCACCCGGATTTTCGACAAGTTCGTCATGCCCGGGCAGGCGGCCAACGAGTTTCAAAAGGGGATTATCGTACCGCTCCTTCGGGGCCGGAAGATTATCCGCGTCTATGTGCTTGCGGTCGATCAGTCGTCCGCCGCCACCATGTCCAAGGTTGCGCTCGTCGCCGCTTCCATGATGACCAGCCTGCTGGTCGTGCTGGGATATTCCGTGCCCACGGCGGTTGCGTTCAGGCGCATTCGCGAACGCTGGAAAGCCGAGGACCAGATCAGGTTTCTGGCCATGCATGACCCCCTGACGGGCCTGCCGAACCGCGTTCAGTGGCATAATGCCCTTGAACAGGCCCTGGCGCGGGCCAAGCGGCGGGGCTCGCTCCTCGCCGTCATGTGCGTCGATCTCGACCGCTTCAAGGAGATCAACGACACGCTTGGTCACAAGGCCGGCGACACACTGCTCAGGAAGGCCTCCGACCGCCTGCGCGGCTGCGTCCGCGAAACCGACATCGTCGCCCGGCTGGGCGGAGACGAATTCGCGGTTATCGCGGAGGATCTGGACGCGCCCGCGGACGCAATCCCCCTTGCGCGGCGCATTTGCCATCAGCTCTCCAGGAGCTTTGACATCGAAGGCCACGAAGTGGCGATCTCGGGCAGCGTCGGGATTACTCTGGCGCCGGTGGAGGGGATCGGCCCCGAGGAACTCCTCAACAATGCCGATCTCGCCCTGTACCGCGCCAAGAATGACGGGCGCAACACGTTCCGCTTCTTCGAGCCGGAAATGGACGCCTCCCTGCGCAAACGGCGCTCGATAGCGGGCGAGCTGCGCCGGGCGCTCCACAATGGTGAGATGCATATCCACTATCAGCCCCAGTTCGACCTGGGCAGCGGCGCACTGACAGGTTATGAGGCGCTGGCCCGCTGGACGCATAAGGAGCTTGGCGAGGTCGCGCCCGCGCAGTTCATTTCGATCGCGGAGGAAAACGGGCTTATCGGCATGCTTGGCGAATGGGTGTTGCAGACCGCCTGCCGCGATACCCGCCACTGGCCGGCCGATGTCAGGCTTTCGGTCAATATTTCGGCGGCGCAATTTGTCGCGCAGGACCTGGTGGCCCTTGTCCGCAGCGCCCTGTCGGAGTCGGGCCTCGCCCCTAAACGGCTGTTGCTGGAACTTACCGAAGACGTCCTGTTCCGTAACAGGCACGAGGCGCTCGCAACGCTGAAACAGCTGACCGGGATGGGTGTTCGACTGGCGATCGACAATTTCGGCACCGGCTATTCGAGCCTCAAATATCTGACGCAGCTGCCGGTCTCGAAAATCAAGATCGACAGATCCTTCATTCACGAGATGGAAGGCGACAAGGATACCGGCGCGATCGTCAGGACGATCATCGGGCTGGGGAAATCCCTCGATGTCACCATCGCGGCGGACGGTGTGGAGACCAGGGCCCAGGCGCAATATCTGCGCCAGATCGGCTGCAACGAGGTTCAGGGCTTCCTGTTCGGGCATCCGCGGCCCGAAACCGATCCCGAAATCCCCGGCGTGCTGAAATCCAGTGAAACAGGAGCGATACGCGCAGGCATCGCCGAACGCGCAGGCATCGCCGAATGCGAGGCATCCCGGCGCACCGGCGCACCGGTCGAATGCGCGCCGGTCGAATGCGCACCGGTGGAACTGGAAACGGACCCCGTGGATCATCCCTTCGGCAATGAAGTGAACCCGGCAAGCGAGCTGTCCGAACTGCTGCCTGATACGCCTCCGGCCGCCGCCCCGGCGCAGGAGCCCTTTGAACCTGCCGGGAAATGGCATGCGCAGGAGCGCCGCGCGCGGCTAGTTGCCGGGTAGCCGTTCTCCGCCCGGGCCGAAGCGCATGGCTTGCGTATTCCTGCAATCATAGCCCCTCGCCTGCCGGTCGGCGATCCGCCGGGCCTGCCGGTTCGCCCTGGGATTGCCGCTGGCGGCAATATGCGCCACCTGGCAGGCATCGTCCGCGCCCAGCTTTGTGACCACCAGCGTCTGGCCCTTGCGCCCGTCCGAATCCCAGAAATAGCGCAGGATGGTGGCGAACGGCACCCATTCCCCGCCCTTTCGCTCGACGCGCCATTCCAGCGTCTTGTGAATGGTGTTGAACGGCGCAAGCGTCTGGCTCGCCGCCGTTTGCTTTTCGGCGTTCGGCCCGAAGGAGACAAAGAAGCGCAAATCTCCCTCGGCGACGCGCACCCGCATTCCCTTATACCCCTTGCAGTCCCACACCGCCGAGCCGCCTTCATCGGGGTTGGATTCCACAAGCTGGCACTTGCCGAGATCGAGCGGCGTGTAGAGGCTGGATATCTGACCGGCCTGCGCCGGGAGGGTAATGGCCGCGGCCGCAAGGCTGAAAACCAGGGGGGCGATCCTTCTCATGCCCGTATGTTCTCCCCTCCACATGGCGGAGCGCGATGCTCTTATCTCATATAGGGTTTTTCCCCGGACAAAAAATATCGCGAACGAGAAAACTAGCCTCCCCGCGCGGGCATTGCTATAGGGCTGGCCAGGAAGATTTTGGAGCGACCTCCCATGAGCGATATGAAGCTGGCCATTATGGGCGCCGCCGGGCGCATGGGCCGCGAACTCATCCGCGCGGTGCATGAAACAGAGGGTTGCGTCGTGGCCGGAGGGACCGAATCTCCCGGCTCCGGGGCAGTGGGTCACGATCTTGGCGAACTTGCCGGCGTTGGCGCGCTCGGAGTGAGCGTCACCGATGAGCCGCTGGAGCTGTTCGCGCGCATCGACGGTATTCTCGATTTTACCGTGCCCGCCGCGTCCCTTGCCTTTGCCGAACTCGCCGCCCAGGCGCGCATTGTGCACGTCATGGGCACGACCGGCTTTACGAGTGATGACGAGAAGAAAATCGAAGCGGCGGCCCGCCATGCGGCCATCGTCAAGGCGGGCAATATGAGTCTCGGGGTCAATCTCCTGAACGCGCTGATAAAAAAGGTCGCGCGGGCGCTGGATGAGGATTTCGATATCGAGGTGCTGGAAATGCATCACCGGGACAAGGTGGATGCCCCTTCGGGCACCGCGCTGATGCTCGGCGAGGCGGCGGCCGAGGGGCGGGGCATCGATCTGCAAGCCCGCTCCGTGCGCAGCCGCGAGGGTCATACGGGCGCACGCAAACGCGGCGATATCGGCTTTGCGACCCTGCGCGGCGGCTCCGTGGTCGGCGAGCATACGGTGATCTTCGCCGCCGACGGCGAGCGCCTGGAGCTGACCCACAAGGCGGCCGACCGGGGAATTTTCTCGCGCGGCGGCGTCAAGGCCGCGCTGTGGGCGAGCGGCAAGCCGCCCGGTCTCTATTCCATGATGGATGTATTGGGAATTTAGGAAATTTCAGACATGGACAATGTGCTGGTGCTGGTGCGCCACGGCCAGAGCGAATGGAACGCCAAGAACCTGTTCACGGGCTGGCAAGATGTGGACCTGACGGAGCAGGGCATCGCCGAGGCGCGGCGCGCGGGAGAGATGCTCAAATCAGCCGGTCTCCATTTCGATATCGCCTTCACCAGCGATCTGGTCCGGGCGCAGAAAACCCTTGACCTTATCCTGGAGGAGCTTGGCCAGAGCGGCCTTGAGACGATCCGCGATCAAAAGCTCAATGAGCGTGACTATGGCGATCTGGTCGGCCTCAACAAGGCGGAGACGGCGGAAAAATATGGCGCGGAGCAGGTGCATATCTGGCGCCGGTCCTACGATGTGGCGCCGCCCGGCGGCGAAAGCCTGAAAGACACCGCCGCGCGCACCCTGCCCTATTTCGAGGCCAATATCCTGCCCCGGGTGCTCAAGGGTGAAAGCGTCATTGTGTCCGCCCACGGCAATTCGCTGCGCGCGATCGTCATGAAGCTGGACAAGCTCTCCAGGGATGAAATCACACAGCTCAACCTCGCCACCGGCGCGCCGATAATCTACCGCTTCAACGAAGACGGCTCAGTTGCGGAGAAGCGGGATTTGGCTGAGGCGGCCTGATACAATTCTCCGTCATCCCGGCGAACGCCGGAATCCAGTACGGAGATTGCGCGGCACGAATGAGGCTTCCTGGATACCGGCTTTCGCCGGTATGACGAGTGTAGCGCTCACGGCGAGGATCGAAAACAGCATTGCTGGACAGCGGTTCTGGCTGTCTTCAAAACGGAACTCTTAGTGTTCAGATTTGAATAAAATGAGTCTTACTGCAGAAACGAAAAGCCTAATTCGTGAGCTACAGACTCCCGGTCGTCGATTTGCTGTAGCTGAAGCCAAAGAGCTGATTGACGATATTTTTGACAATCACATGATCGATACAGAAGACAGATTTCATAGTTGGTTTTTCTATGAAATCTGTCCGCTTGTTACCATCGCAGATAGCATTAAGAATGAAGTTCTCGAACTCGCGTTTACTGGAACTGAGGAAGATTTCGATGGGATACTGTATCTCAGACGTGGGGGGCAGATTCAAATGATAGAGGTTAGCGCCGCTATCGATGGGCACAATGATGCTCTGATGATGGAGCTACTGAAATCGCGGGGTCGTGCACCTGCACTGCAAAAAATTGAGGCAAGTGGAACAAAAAGAAATCGCGTCTTTGGAGAAAACCGCCTAGAGGCAATTTCAGTAGATGAAAGCAATGCTGAAACCATGAGGCTTCTTCAAGAGTCGTTGGAGCGTAAACTGGCAAAATCTATCACAAATCAAGACTACACAGGAGCTTGGTTAGCGTTGGTTTTTGATGATTTTATTGTTCATGAGCCAGAAAGAAAGATGCAGCGTTTTGACCCGCTTTCGAAACGGCTAATGGATCAGGGGCGGGACAGCATTTCCCCCTTTTCACGACTATTTTGTGTGGGTAGCAGCCGAAACTACATATTTGATAGTGACAGCTAACCCCGCGCCGCCAGCCGCCCGGCCTCCCAGCCGATGATCGCCTGTTTGCGGGTGACCCCCCAGTGATAGCCGCCAAGGCCGCCGTCCTTGCGCAGCACCCGGTGGCACGGCACCACGAAGGAAACGGGGTTGCGCCCCACGGCCGACCCCACGGCCCGCGCCGCGCGGGCAGAGCACAGATGGGCCGCCAGATCGGAATAGGTGACGGCCTGGCCCAGGGGCAATCTGAGCAGGGCGTCCCAGACGCGCACCTCGAAATCGGTGCCGATGAGCATGATTTTGAGCGGATCGGATTCGCGCCAGAGTTCGGGGGTGAAGATGCGCGCGGCATAGGGCGCCGTCCGCTCCGGCGCGTGGGAATAGCGCGCGGCCGGCCAGCGCCGGGTCATATCTTCAAGGATCGCGGGCTCTTCATGCGCGCCATCGGCGAAGGCGAGACCGGCGACGCCGCGCGCCGTCGCCATGATGAGCGCGCTGCCAAATGGAGAGGGATGCGTGCCCCAGGCGATCTCCAGCCCCGCGCCGCGGCGTTTGTAATCCCCCGGCGTCATCGCTTCATGATCGACGAACAGATCATGCAGCCGGCCGGGGCCGGACAGGCCGACCTCTAAAGCGGTATCGAGAATGCTGGCCGAGCCAAGAAGCAGTCCGCGCGCGTGATCGAGCGTAATGGCCTGCACGAATTCCTTCGGGCTGATGCCGGCCCAGCGCGAGAACAGCCGTTGAAAATGCGCCGGGCTCAGCCCCACGTCCGCCGCGATCTCATCCAGATCCGGCTGGTCGCGCCAGTGACCGGAAATAAAGGCGATGGCGCGGCGAACCCGTGCATAGTCCTCGCTCCAGCGCGCGGCGTGCCGGCCCGCGGGCGCTGCCCGCTCATATGCAGTCTTTGCGGTCATGGTCGCAAAGCCATAGCTCAGCCATTGAGCGCGCGCGACCCGATTCTTGCGCAGAAGAATTCAGACCGCCGGCAGGTGGCGGTTCATATGCAGCGCCCGCTCGAGTGCGCGCGCGAATTCCAGCCGTTCGCCTTCGCTGAGAAAGGCGCCAAGCACCAGCCTGCGCCCGTGGGAGGCAACGCGAAGCTGGCTGGCGCGCCCGGGACGCGACGCCACCTCGACCCGCGCCCAGTAGGGGTTGAAGGTCCATCTGCTGGACCGGCCCGAGGCGCGGACCTTCGTAACCGTGAGCCTGTTGCCGCGAATCGATACCTTTTCATAGGCGCGCGCGGCGCGGAAATTGAGCTTGAAGGCATAATAGATCAGCAGCACATCAAGACCGAAGAAGCCGAATACCGGCCAGGCGCCGGCAAACAGGAAGGCCACTCCGGCGATAAAACTGACAACGCCCACAAAGGCCATGAGAATCACAAACCCGCGCCGGTTGAGCGAGCGGTGCGGCGTCAAAACGGCGGAAAATTCACTTCCCCTGTCCCCGCCCCCTTGAGGTTTGGTCCCGATCTGGTCCATAGGTTGCTCCCGATTGGCATCCCGCCACGTCCAAAACACCCGCATCTACACAACCAGATATGACCGCGAAATCCAAGCCCAAACACCGGCAAAAAGGCAAAGCGAAGCGCCTGTCGCAAGAGGCGGCCGCTGAAATATTCCGCCGCCTGCGCGAAAGCGATCCAGAGCCGAGGAGCGAGCTGGACTATATAAACCCTTTCACCCTTCTCGTGGCCGTCGTGCTGTCCGCCCAGGCAACCGATACGGGCGTCAACAAGGCCACCCGGCGCCTGTTCGAAATCGCCGATACGCCGGAAAAAATGCTGGCTCTGGGCGAAGACGCCCTTCGCGAGCATATCAGGACCATCGGTCTTTACCGCAACAAGGCGAAGAATGTAATCGGCCTCAGCCGCGCTCTGCTGGAACATCATGGCGGGAAGGTGCCGCGCAGCCGCGAGGCGCTCGAGGCCCTGCCCGGCGTCGGGCGCAAAACGGCGAATGTCGTGCTGAACGTCGCCTTCGGCGAACCGACCATGGCGGTCGACACGCATATCTTCCGCGTCGCGAACCGCACCGGTCTTGCGCCGGGCAAAAACCCGCTGGAGGTTGAAAAAGGCCTGCTTGAGATCGTCCCGGAGGAATTCGCGCTGCACGCCCATCACTGGCTCATCCTGCACGGGCGCTATGTGTGCAAGGCGCGAAAGCCCGAATGTGAACGCTGCGTGATTTCCGATCTGTGCCTCTATGACGCCAAGACCGTGGCGGTGTGATCGCATACCAGTTTACCTCCCTCTCCCCTGTGGGGAGAGGGAGAGGGGTTCGGCCAAGACTGTGGCGGTGGGGGCGCGCCCTGCCTATAGTGCCGCGCGAGACGAACAGCTATGGCGGACAGGGGGAAAACATCCATGAGCGACGCAAGCTATGACGTGGTTGGCATCGGCAATGCCATCGTTGATATCATCGCGCGCTGCGATGAGGCGTTCCTTTCCAATCACGGCATGGAAAAGGGCTTCATGCAGCTGATCTCCGCCGGCCAGGCGAATGAACTCTATGGCGACATGGGAACGGCGATCGAACAGTCCGGCGGCTCCGCCGCCAACTCCTGCGCAGGGATCGCATCCTTCGGCGGGAAATGCGCCTTCATCGGACGCGTCGCGGGCGACCAGTTCGGCAAGATATTCGCCCATGACATCCGCGCCGTCGGGGTGGCCTATGACACGCCCGCGTCGGACGCCGGCCTGCCGACCGCGCGCTGCCTGGTGCTGGTGACGCCGGACGGCGAGCGCACCATGAACACGTTTCTCGGCGCCAGCACGGAGCTGGGCGCGGGCGACGTGGACGGCGCGCTGATCGCCTCGGCCCAGGTGACCTATCTGGAGGGGTATCTGTTCGACAAACCCCAGGCGAAGGCGGCCTTCGTTGAGGCCGCGAAGCTCGCTGGCAAAGCGGGCCGCAAGGTGGCGCTGACTCTGTCGGACGCCTTTTGCGTCGACCGTCACCGGGAGGATTTTCTCGAGCTGGTGCGCGGCGGCGTGGATATTCTGTTCGCCAATGAAACCGAGATCACATCGCTTTACCAGATGAACGCATTCGACGACGCCGCGGGCGCGGTGCGCGCGGAATGCGAGATCGCCGTGCTGACGCGCTCCGAAGCCGGCGCGGTGATCATTTCCGGCAACGAAACGATTCACGTGCCCGCCAATCCGGTGGAGCGCGTTGTCGACGCCACCGGGGCGGGCGACCTCTATGCCGCCGGGTTCCTCTATGGCCTCACCAGCGCGCAGTCGCTGGAGACCTGCGGAAAGCTCGGCGCGCTGGCGGCCAGCGAAATCATTTCCCATATCGGCGCGCGGCCCGAAGGGAGCCTGAAGGACCTGGCGAAGGCGAAGGGGCTGTTGAGCTGAAGGCGTGATATCCACCCCCTCTCCCCCGCGGGGAGAGGTCAGATCATGCCGGGGGGGGGCGGCGCAAATCTAGAGTTTCCGCAGCGCCACCCGGTCCACCTCGTGGCCGTTCGTCTTGTGCAGGATCAAATCCGCGCGCTGGCGCGTGGGCAGGATATTCTCTTCCAGATTCTTCAGATTGATGTCCCGCCAGATGCCTTGCGCGGTTTCGCGCGCGCGTTCATCGCTCAGCTTTGAATAGCGGTGGAAGTAGGCCGCCGGGTCACGGAACGCGGTCTGGCGCAGCCGCATGAAACGCTCCACATACCAGCGCCCGGCAAGTGCCGCGTCGGCGTCGAGATAGATCGAAAAATCAAAATAGTCCGAGACGAAGGGGATGGCCTCTCCATCCTTGGGGAGCCGCGCGGGTTGCAGCACGTTCAGCCCGTCGACGATGAGAATATCGGGCCGGTCGATGATGTTGGTCTCGCCGGGAAGCACATCGTAATGGAAGTGCGAATAAACCGGCGCGACGACGTTGCGCCTGCCCGCCTTCACGTCGGCGAGAAAATCGAGCAGCCGCGCCTGATCATAGCTTTCGGGAAACCCCTTGCGGTTCATCAGGCCGCGCGCTTCGAGCGTCTCATTGGAGTGCAGAAACCCGTCGGTGCCGATGAGATTGACGCGCGGGTGGTCGGGCCAGCGCGCCAGCAGCGCCTCGAGCACCCTTCCGGTAGTGCTTTTGCCCACCGCGACCGATCCGGCAAGGCCGACGATAAACGGCATCTTGCCGTCCTTCTTGCCGAGAAAGGTGGAGGTTGCCTCATGGAGTTTCTGGGCGGCCCCCACATAGAGGTTCAGCAGCCTGGAAAGCGGCAGATAGACGTCGCGCACCTGATCGAGCGACATCTGTTCGGTCAGGCCGGAGAGCCGCTCGACATCTCCTTGAGTCAGCGTCATCGGCGTATCGGCGCGCAAGGCCGCCCACTCGGCCTTGGAAAAGGTCCGGTAGGGGGTCAGGCGGACATTCGGTTTCGGATTCATGGGCGATCCATCGGGCATCGCTCTAGCCCTTCCCGCTCCGGGCCGCTTTTTCTTCCAGGCCCGACGTTCCCATGCGGCTCTCCAGCTCGGCCAGCACGTCATCGAGGGGAACCTCGCGCGCCTCGAGCAGCACCAGAAGATGATACAGCAGATCGGCGGCCTCGCCCGTGAGCGCCGCATCGTCCTGGGAGACGCCGGCGATCACGACTTCGGCCGCTTCCTCGGCGAGCTTCCTGGCGCAGCCCTGCGCGCCCCCGTCCAGCAGCCTGCGCGTATAGGACACATCACCGCTGGCGCTCGCCCGCGCGCGGATCGTGCCTGCAAGTTTCTTCAGGACATCGTCGCTCATGGCCGCGTCATACACCCTGGGGCCCTGGTTTGGAAATAGTGCATTCGGCACATGGTTTCGATCCTTGTCCCCAGCCGTCATTCCGGTGAAAACCGGAATCCAGTTGCGGCTTCGCCACTTTTTGCGCTGGATTCCGGTTTTCACCGGAATGACGCAGCAAGGCTCATCACATATCCAGCCGCACCGCGACGCCCGCTTCCGCCATATGGCGCTTGGCCTCGCCAATGGAATATTCGCCGAAATGGAAAATGGACGCCGCGAGCACGGCGCTGGCATGACCCTTCGTGACACCCTCCACCAGATGATCGAGCGTGCCGACGCCGCCCGAGGCGATCACCGGCGCGGGCACCGCATCGGCGATTGTCCGCGTCAGTTCCAGATCGAAGCCGTCCTTGGTGCCGTCGCGGTCCATGGAGGTGAGCAGAATCTCCCCCGCCCCCAGCGCCACGACTTCGCGCGCATATTCCACCGCGTCCAGCCCCGTGGGCTCACGGCCCCCGTGGGTGAAGATTTCCCATCGCGGATTGGCGGTACCGGAAACCTTTTTCGCGTCGATGGCGACGACAATGCATTGCGACCCGAACTTCTCGGCCGCCTCGCGCACGAAGCCGCGATTCTTGACGGCAGCCGTCATGATCGAGACCTTGTCCGCGCCGGCCTCCAGCAATTTGCGCACATCTTCCAGTTTGCGCACCCCGCCGCCGACGGTGAGCGGCATGAAGCAGCGCTCCGCCGTTTGCTCGACCACGTCGAAAATCACTTCGCGGTTTTCATGGGAGGCGGTGATGTCGAGAAAGCAGAGTTCATCCGCTCCGGCCGCGTCATAGGCGGTCGCGGCTTCCACCGGATCGCCCGCATCGCGCAGATCGACGAAGTTGACGCCCTTGACGACACGGCCGTCTTTCACGTCGAGACAGGGTATGACGCGGGTTTTCAGCACCGGTCTGAATTGCATCCTTTCGCTGCATGCTTCGAGACGCGCCCTGCGGGCGCTCCTCAGCATGAGGCCATGTTACCCACAAACCTCATCGCGAGGAGGCGCGCAAGCGCCGTCTCGAAGGATGAAGCGATATCGGATCAGCCTCCCGCGAGCAACGCCAGCGCCTCTGTCGCATCCAGCCGCCCGTCATAAAGCGCGCGGCCCGAAATCGCGCCCTCCAGCAGGGCATATTCGGGGCGCATCAACGCCCTGATATCCTCCAGGGACGCAAGCCCCCCCGACGCGATTACCGGAATGGAGACGGCCCGCGCCAGCTGCGCCGTGGCTTCCAGATTGAGCCCCTTGAGGACGCCGTCGCGCTCGATATCCGTATAGATGATCGCCGCGACGCCGGCGGATTCGAAGCTCAAAGCAAGCTCGAGCGCTGAGGTTTCGCTGGTTTGCGCCCAGCCCTCGACCGCGACCATGCCGCCGCGCGCGTCGATGCCGACGGCGATCCGTCCGGGGAATTTTTTGCACGCCTCATGCACGAGATCAGGATCGCGCAGCGCCACGGTTCCCAGAATGACCCGGGAGACGCCCTTCTCCAGCCACATCGCGATGGTCTCCATGTCGCGGATGCCGCCGCCCAGCTGCGCGGGCATGGATATGGCGCCGAGGATGGCCTCCACCGCCGCGCCGTTCACCGGCTTGCCTTCGAACGCGCCGTCTAGATCGACCATGTGGAGATACTTGAAGCCCTGGGCCTCGAAGGCCCTAGCCTGCGCGGAGGGATCGTCATTGAACACGGTCGCCGCGTCCATTTCGCCCAGCTTCAGGCGCACGCACTGGCCGTCTTTGAGATCGATGGCGGGGAAAAGAATCATAGTGACGTCTCCGTACTTTCCACAAGGCGGCCGGAGACCGGAATACCCCCTCTCCCCCGCGGGGAGAGGGTCGGGGTAAGGGGGGAAAAGGCTTCTTGCGTTCGGCCCCCCTCCCTGGCCCTCCCCCGCAAGGGGGGAGGGAAACCGGTATCGAGGGCGGGAAACAGGATCACGTCACGGGCTCCATTTCAGAAAATTCGCGATCAGGGCGAGGCCGAGCTTCTGGCTCTTTTCCGGGTGGAACTGGGTGCCGGCCAGATTGCCGCGCGCGACCATGGCCGTAACCGGTCCGCCATAATCGGTCTCGGCGACCACGTCGCTGCGGTCCTTCGCCGCCAGATGATAGGAGTGAACGAAATAGGCATGCAGGCCCTGGCGTCCGGTTTCAATGCCCTCCAGCAGCGGATGGGGATTGACCAGATCAAGCGTGTTCCAGCCCATATGCGGGATTTTCAGACGCACATCATCGGGCTCGATGGCCCGCACCTCGCCGCCAATCCAGCCAAAGCCCGGCGTCCGCCCATGTTCCAGGCCGCTGTCGGCCATCAATTGCATGCCGACGCAGATGCCCAGAAACGGCCGGGCCTTTTCAAGCGCCGCTTCTTCAAGAGCCTCCATCATACCGTCGACGCCGAGCAGGCCCGCGCGGCAGTCCGCGAACGCGCCCACCCCCGGCAGCACAATCCGGTCGGCCCTGCGCACCTCGTCCGGGTCGGCTGTCACTTTTATCTCGAACCCGGCGGCCGTTTCCGCATTCATGCGTTCAAACGCCTTGGCGGCGGAATGCAGATTGCCCGAACCGTAATCGATGATGGTGAGCGACATGGGGGCGGAACCTATCGGCTGGAGTCCGGAAACAGGCCGATCACATCGTCACCGCCGGCCGGCTCTTGATCCCGCTGTTGCGGGTTTGCCGCCGGTTTTGCCGCCGGGACCGGCTTTGTGTTGCGCTTCGCCTGATTTGGATCGGCGTCCCCCCGCTCGCCCTGCGCCGCGAGCCAGGCCTCGAAGAACTGCGCCTCGCAGCCGGCGCGGCTGGAACCGGTGACCGGCCCGGCAAACCGGTAGCCCCTGCGCGCCAGCGACCAGCGGCGCAGATCGTTGGCCTGAAACGCGAATACCAGGGACAATGCGATCGTCGCCCAGGCCGCCGCGTCATCGGCCAGGCCCGCCGCCGCCAGGCCGATCTGTATGGCGGCGAGGACGCCCACGAAGCCGGCCAGTACAATCCACATGCGGTAATAGGCCAGCCAGAGGACCGGAACGAAAAGCGCGAGCCACGCGAAACCTTCCCTGACGAAGACAACGCCGTCCGCGCGCTCCGCGATGTTGCCCGAAGCGTCCTCTCGCTCATGAACCGTATAGGTGACCACCAGGCGTCCTTCTTGAAGATTTCCGGGCTGGAGCGGTTTTCCATGAAACCGAAGAGCCCGGCCACCCGCTCCCCCTTGCCCAGCCTCTCCGCAATGGTACCCTTGGGGAGGCTGGGCAAGGGGGAGCGGGTGGCCCGGAATACATTGAAACGCCCTAACCGCTCAGCGTCCCCTTGGTGGAGGGCACCAGTCCGGCCTGACGCGGATCGATGGCCAGTGCGGTCCCAAGCGCGCGCGCCAGCCCCTTGTAGCAGGACTCGATCATATGGTGATTGTTATCGCCGTAAAGGCTCTCCACATGAAGCGTAAGCCCGGCGTTCTGGGCAAAGGCGCCGAACCATTCGCGGAACAGCTCGGTGTCCATATCGCCGATCTTGGGCCGGGTGAGATTCACGTTCCACACCAGGAAAGGCCGCCCCGAAACGTCCAGCGCGACGCGCGTCAGGGCCTCGTCCATGGGCAGATAAACGCAGGCGAAGCGGGTGATTCCCTTTTTGTCGCCGAGCGCCTTGGCGAGAGCCGTCCCGAGCGCAATCCCGGAATCCTCCGTCGTGTGGTGCTGATCCACATGCAGATCGCCCTTCGCTTTGAGAGTAATGTCCATGAGGGAATGGCGCGCCACCTGCTCCAGCATATGGTCCAGGAAGCCGATGCCGGTCGAGATATCGGCCCTCCCCGTGCCGTCGATATTCACGGCGGCCGAAATTTCGGTTTCTTTCGTGTTGCGCTCGAGGCTTGCTTTGCGCATGGCGTTTTCTTTCCCGTGAATTGGCGCGCGAAATCCGTCAGGGCGCTCCTTTAGCACCTCTCGGGCGACCGCGCCACAATCGCAAGCGCTCATGGTTTCGCGGAATGTACGGCCATTCACCATAAAGTTGCCCCCCTGGGGCGGGTATCAAGCCAGCCCTTGACTTGTCGGAGCGCAATGCTGATATGGCGGGAACGGAAAGTACGTGATGAGAAACAGTCAAACTTCACAGCAGCTTTGGCACGGAACCACCATTTTGACCGTCCGCAAGGGCGGCAAGGTTGTGATTGCCGGCGATGGACAGGTGAGCCTCGGCAACACGGTCATCAAGGGAAATGCGCGCAAGGTGCGCGACCTGGGCTCGGGCGGCGTGATCGCCGGTTTTGCCGGCGCGACCGCCGATGCCTTTACGCTGTTCGAGCGGCTGGAGACCAAGCTGGAGCGGTTTCCCGATCAGCTGAAGCGCGCCTGCGTGGAACTGGCGAAAGACTGGCGCACGGACCGCTATCTGCGCCGCCTCGAGGCCATGATGATCGTCGCCGACAAATCGGAGTCGCTGGTGCTGACCGGCACCGGCGATGTGCTGGAACCCGAATACGGGCTGATCGGCATCGGCTCGGGGGGAAATTACGCCCTCGCCGCCGCGCGGGCGCTGATCGACACCGACATGAGCGCGGAGGAGATTGCCCGCAAGGCCATGGGCGTAGCGGCGGAGATCTGCGTCTTTACCAACGACCAGCTGACGCTCGAGAGCCTGGATGCGGAGTAAATTTCGTATATGACCAATTTTTCTCCCCGTGAAATCGTCTCCGAGCTGGACCGCTACATCATCGGCCAGAAGGCGGCCAAGCGCGCCGTGGCCATCGCGTTGCGCAACCGCTGGCGCCGCCAGCAGCTTTCCGGGGAGCTGCGCGAGGAAGTGCTGCCGAAAAACATCCTGATGATCGGACCGACCGGGGTCGGCAAGACGGAAATCTCACGCCGCCTGGCCAAGCTCGCCAACGCGCCTTTTATCAAGGTGGAGGCGACGAAATTCACCGAGGTCGGTTATGTGGGCCGCGATGTGGAACAGATCATCCGCGACCTGGTTGAAACCTCCATCGGCCTGGTGCGCGAAGACAAGCGCGCGGAAGTGTCCGCCAAGGCGCATCTGATGGCCGAAGATCGCGTGCTCGACGCGCTTGTCGGCGAGAGCGCCCAGAAGGGAACCCGCGAGACATTCCGCAAGAAATTGCGCGATGGCGATCTGGACGACAAGGAAATCGAGGTTCAGGTGGCCGATACGGGCGGGGGCATGCCGGCCTTCGACATTCCCGGCATGCCCGGAAGCCAGGTCGGCATGATCAATATCAACGACATCATGGGCAAGGCCTTCGGCCAGCGCACAAAGACGCGCCGGGTCTCGGTCAAGGAAAGTTACGAAATCCTGCTGGCGGAAGAATCCGACAAACTGATCGATGACGAGGTTATCGTTCAGGAAGCCATTTCGGTGGTGGAGAACAACGGCATCGTGTTCCTCGACGAGATCGACAAGATCTGCGCGCGCTCCGAACGTGTCGGCGGCGACGTGTCGCGCGAGGGCGTGCAGCGCGATTTGCTCCCCCTCATCGAGGGCACCACCGTCTCGACCAAATACGGACCGGTCAAGACCGACCATGTGCTGTTTATCGCGTCCGGTGCGTTCCACATATCGAAGCCCTCCGATCTGCTGCCCGAACTCCAGGGCCGGCTGCCCATCCGGGTTGAGCTGCGGGCGCTGACCAAGGACGATTTCAAGCGCATCCTCACCGAACCGAAGGCCAGCCTGACCAAGCAGTATGTGGCGCTGATGGCGACCGAGGGCGTCGAGATCGACTTCACCGAGGACGGCGTCGACGCGATCGCGGATGTTGCGGTCGAGGTGAACTCCAATGTGGAGAATATCGGCGCCCGCCGGCTGATGACCGTGATGGAGAAAATCCTCGACGAAATCAGCTTCGACGCCACCGACATGGACGGCGAGCAGATAACAATCAACGAGAAACACGTCCGCGACAATATCGGCGATCTGGCCAAGGACGCGGATTTGTCCAAGTTTATTCTCTAGAGCAACTTCCGAACAGATCGGTGGTTCAGACAAAAATCCAACGGAATGTGTGACAGGCGCGCTTCTTCATATGTTAAAACATATGTTAATTAGGATAACCTTCGAAACATCATGAATTTTGTGACGGTTTGCCGCGCTTGCGCAGCCGCACATATAGCGCGCCCTCGCCGCCGTGGCGCTTATGCGCGGGCGTGAAACTCACCACCTGACTGCGAAACTCCGGTTCGCAGAGCCAGCGCGGCACTTCGCGGTTGAGAACGCCGCGCTCGAAAGATCCGTCTGGTTCGCGCCTGCCGCCTTTCCCGGTAATCACCAGCACATGCTTGTGGCCCCGCTCTTGCGCGCGCGCCAGAAAGGCCCTCAGCGCGCCGTGGGCCTCGCGCTGGCGCATCCCGTGCAGATCGATACGGCCATCGATACCGGCCCGGCCCGAGCCCAGCGCGCGCGCCTCGCGCCGGTCGAAACCGCCTGCCGGAAGAGCGGGGGCGGAGGCGGGCGGGGGCGGAGGCGTAACCGCCCGGCGCGGCGCGCCTCCGGCGGGCCCGGGGTTCATGCCGGATTCCTCCCGCGCCGGGCCGGCAACTGGCCCGGGGCGGTCGACGACCCGGTTTTTGCCCTTGCGCAGGGGCTTGGCGGTTTCCGCGACCTGATCCCACAATGCCGCATCCTCGCCGGTGAGCGGCGCGGCGGCGGCTTCCTTGTTGCGGTCTTTCTCGGCCATCATGAACTCTCCACGGCTTCGCGCCCGAAATATCAGTGGGGCGACCCGGCGCGGGTAAGGAGAATAACAAATTCCGCGGCGTGGCGCGTGGCGCCGGCAATCGCGCCCGCCTTCTTGCCGGAACCAAAGAAAATGTCTCCGCGCTGCGCGCCCTTGATGGCCGAGCCCGCGTCCTGCGCGATCATCAGCTGGTTGAAACTGCTTTGCCCGTGCAAATCCAGCTTCGGCGCACTGACCCACACCGGCGTGCCCAGGGCGTGAACCGAGGTGTCGACGGCGAGGCTGCGGCGCGGCGTGAGCGCAACGCCCTGCGCGCCCACCGGACCGAGCGCCGCCTCGTCCTTCGGCAATTCGCGGAAAAAGATATAGGACCGGTTTTTCCACATCAGCTCGCGCGCCTCGTTCGGGTTGGCGTCGAGCCAGCCCCGAACCGCGGCCATGGACATCTCGTCGCGGGCGACAGCGCCGCGCTCGATGAGCGCCCTGCCGATGGCCGTGTAGGAATGGCCGTTCTTGGCGGCAAAGGCCAGGCGTACGCTCCCGCCCCGCGCAAGCGTCACGCGGCCCGAGCCCTGCACATGCATGTAAAAGGCATCGGCCCAGCTCTCCAGATAGAGGATTTCCAGCCCGCGGCCCCGAAGCGCGCCCTGCTCGATTTCCCTGCGGTCGAAATACGGCACGACGCCTTGCGCCGTCTTTCGCCCCGCGGTCATTTCATGGTTGCGACGCGCCCGTTCGGCGTCGGGGAAAAGCTGCACCAGGTCCTTCGGAGCGCGATAGACCGGTACGCTGTAGCGCTTGCTGCGCGTGCGGGCGCCCTTCAGTTCCGGCTCGAAATAACCGGTCACGAATCCGGACGCGCTTTTGGCGGCATAGCGGTGCGGCGTGAAATGCGTCTCGAAAAATTTCCGCGCCGCGCCGCTCTCCAGTCGATCTCCCAGGGCCAGCGCGGCTTTGCAGACCTTTGCCAGAGGATGGGGCCTGCGGGCGCTCCCTCCCCCTTTGGCCCGCGCCCCGGCGCTCCGCACGATCCGCGCGCAGGACCGGCGAAAGGCGGCAAAGGCGCGGCCATGATCGTCGTCCGCCCACCCGGCAATGCCGGAAAAGGCGATCGCCTCAAGCGGCGCGGGGCGTTCAGCGCTCATTCGGGCTCCCTGCCACGAAGCAAACCCGGCCAGAGCTGTTCCGGCAAGACCGATCAGAAGCGATTTTATGATCCATGCGCGCATCATGCGCGAAGCGCGGGCGAACAGGCAATGCCGGAGCGATCGGGAATCGGGGCGCAAACAAACGCTCTAGATCGCATGTTTTGATGGAATCAAAACCGCAATCCCGGCTTTGTCTATGCGTATCGTTTTTCCGATAACCGGTTCCCGCTTATCGGCGATACGCACTAGTTGGCGGCCTCGGTGGCGACCAGCCTCCAGTTCGGATCCCGGGACGAGGTATCGCGCGCAAAAGTCCAGATGTCGGTCACTTCGCGGACCTTCTTGGGATTGCCGTCGATGACCTTGCCGTCCTTGTCCATGGTGGCGGTGATGAGCTTGCTCACGAATTTGACGGTTATCTGCGCCGCCTTGCGCTTCACATCCGCTTCAAGGATGTCCGCCTTTTCGATTCCGACAAAGCTGGATTCCACTTCCTCGCCGCGCTCCTGGCGCTCATCGATAGCACCGGTAAATCCGTCATAAACATCCTTGCCGAGCAGCTGTTGCAGCGTCTGCTTGTCGCCGCCGGCAAACGCCATGACGATCATTTCGTAAGCCGCTTTTGCGCCCTCCAGGAATTCTTTGGGATCGAAAGAGGGGTCCGACTTCAGAATCGCCATCAGGCCCTTGGCGAGCGGGCTTCCCTTGGGCGCGAAATCCTTCAGCCGTTCTTCGGCGCCGGCCATGGACCCCGGATCCGCCGCGTCGCGCGGGCGCGGCAGGGGCACGACCGTATCCTGATCGCCTTCTTTCGCGCCGTTGGCCTTGGGGTCGGCGGCCGCATAGGGATCGAAGGGCGGGCGCTCATGGCCCGTGCGGCGGCCGAGAACATTCCTCAACCGCAGAAAAATCACCACCGCGAGTATAAGAAAGAGGAGCGTGTATATGTCGAACCCGTTGTTCATTGTACTGCTTCCATCCATCCAGCCAAAGGCGACGCCTTCGTTAGCGTATGATGATGATATAAGGTATCGACCATGTGCACACCAGTCCGCGCGCACAGAACGTATGCGCAGGCTCTCAGAGCGCGACCTGCGTTGGTCTATGTTATATCCAACTTACGGCATCGCCCCGGCGAAGCCAACTCTCAATCACCACACAAAGACATGAACACCCTTGGAGAAATCAACGCGGCGGAAAAATAATGAGACTACTGCCTTTCCTGCTGTTTATTCTGGTTCCGCTCGCCGAACTCGCGATCCTGATCAAGGTTGGCGAGGTCATCGGCATCGGCGCCACCATCCTGCTGGTGATATTGACGGCGGTCATCGGCGTTTCCCTGCTCAAGCGTCAGGGCCTGGCTGCCCTTTCCCGGGCCCGCGCAAGCATGGAGGCGGGTGAATTTCCCGTAGAGTCCGTCGTCGACGGCGCCTGCCTTCTGGTGGCCGGCGCACTTCTCCTGACACCGGGTTTGCTGACCGATACGCTGGGGTTTCTGCTTCTGGTTCCCCGGGTGCGGCTGGCCCTGGCGCGGTGGATATTCAACAAACTCACCGCGTCCGGCAATATTCATGCCGATGGCGCGGGCCCCGGCGCGGGCGCATATGGGGCAGGGCGCCCCGGTGATTCCCCGCGTCAACAAGACGCACCGCCCTCCCGCGGTCCGCTCATCGAGGGCGAGTCTCGCGAAATGGACGAGGACGAACCCGAGCATGGCGATGAAGCGCGCGGCGGCGAGGAGCGGCCATCCTCGCCCTGGCGCAAATAGGCCGCCGTCAATGAGAACCGGCATTAACGCTTCTCATCAAATTATGTGCCCGTTGCGGGGTCTGCCGCGGCATGGTAGCGACAATGCGGAAGCAGTATGGGCGAAACAATATGGCCTGAGTCCGGTCCGGAACTCCAAAGGAGAATTTTGAGCCATGGCGAAAAAGAAGAAAGCGGCGCCGGAAGGCAACGGCGCTTCGAGCGAAGCGGCGGCCGGAGCGGCGGATCGCCCGGATATGGAGGGTGCGCAATTCGGTATTCTTGCGCAATTCATCAAGGATCTATCATTCGAGAGCCCCAACGCGCCGCACTCCCTGCAGGCGCCGGGCGAAAATCCCAAACTTGAAGTCAATGTCCAGGTTCAGGCAATCAAACATGCCGACGAGATCTATGAAGTGGACCTCCTGTTTGAGTCCAAGGCGCAGAGCGATTCCGGCATTATCTACAATGTTGAACTTGTTTACGGGGCAATGTTCCAGGCCACCGGCATTCCCGACGACTATGTCGTTCCGGTCCTTTATGTCGACGCGCCGACGATCATGTTCCCGTTCATGCGCCGGGTGGTGGCGGACCTCACGCGCGACGGCGGGTTCCAGCCGCTGATGCTGGACCCGATAGATTTTGGCGCGCTGTTTCAGCAGAACGCCGACAAGGCCCAGATTCTGGATGCCCAGGCCCAGGCCCAGGCCCAGGCCAAGAGCTAACCCGCCTGCGGGTCATCCTCCGCAAATTGACGCCACAGGGCGTCCGGGCCAAGGGTCGCGACGAAGGCGCGATGGGCCTCGGCTTCTCCCGGACTGAGCCGTGGCGGCAGCGCGACGGGACGCTGCGCGATGCCGGCCTCCGCCGCGCCGCCGCCCGATGCGCCGCGCGCGCCGGCCGCCAGCTCCAGACGGGCCTGGTGTCCGCCGATCAGCTCCACATAGACCGAAGCAAGCAACTTGCAGTCGATCAGCGCGCCATGGACCGAGCGCTCCGATGCATCGACGCCGTAACGCCTGCACAGCGCATCGAGGGAATTGGAGGCGCCGGGATGCTTGCGCCGCGCCAGCGCCAGTGTATCGGTCACCCGGTCCATATGAATTGACGGGCCGCCGGCGCGCTCCAGTTCGGCGTTCAGGAACCCCACATCGAAACTCGCATTGTGGATAATCAGTCTGGCCTGCGCGATGAACGCCAGGAAGTCTTCCGCGATGCCCGTGAATTCCGGTTTGCCGCTCAGGAATTCACTCGACAGCCCGTGAACCTCGAATGCCGATTGCGGCATGTCGCGCTTGGGATCGATATAGGCGTGCCACTCCTGGCCCGAGGGTATGTGGTTCACCAGCTCGATGCAGCCTATCTCGACGATGCGATCCGCGCCCTGGGCGTCGAAGCCGGTGGTTTCGGTATCGAGAACGATTTCGCGCATGAGAAAAAAGTCCCGCCAGCAATAAACCCTTATCCCCGCGGAGGGGACTATTCGGGTGAAAACACCTCGCCCCCGCCTCCGCGAAGCGATTCGATGAGTTTATCAATTTCCGCCGCCGTTTCCTCCGGCGGCCTGTTTGTGTCCACAACGTAATCGGCGCGTTTTCGTTTTTCCGCATCCGGCATCTGATTGGCCAGCAGCAGCTCCAGTTTGGCCTCGTCCATGCCCTCGCGCCCCAGCAGCCGGGCACGCTGAACCTCCTCGGGGGCGGTGACGACGATGGTGACATCGGCGTCCATATCCGCGCCTGTTTCGAACAGAAGCGGGATTTCAAGAACCACCATTTCCGTCTTGCGCCGAGCGTGGTCGCCCAAAAAGGCCCGGCGGCGGGCGCGGACCAGCGGGTGCACGATTGCTTCAAGGCGCGCCAGTGCGCCGGCGCTTTCTCTCAACAGCGCGCCGAGAGCCGCGCGGTCCACCTTCCCCTTCGCGGTGACGCCGGGAAAGGCCGCCTCGATGGCCGCCGCCGCCTCGCCGGCATAAAGCGCGTGGACCTCCGCGTCGGCGTCAAACACCGGGATGCCACGGGCCATGAACCGTTTGGCCGCGGAAGTCTTTCCCATGCCGATGGAACCGGTGAGAGCGATGACCAGCATCCGGGCCTAGGCCTCCTCGATGTCGGCAACGACCAGATCGCGGAGCGCGCGCGTGACCCGCGGCCGGACGCCGAACCATTTCTCGAACCCCGGCACCGCCTGGTGCAGCAGCATGCCGAGCCCATCGACCGTCCGCAGGCCCAGCGCGCGGGCGCCCTCCAGCAATTCGGTCCGCAGGGGCGCATAGACAAGATCGGCGACAACGCAAGTCTCACCAGCGCCGGAGAGATCAATCCCGAGGCGCGCCGCGCCGGTCATGCCGAGCGTGGTGGTATTCACGACAAGCCCGCAACCGGGCACCTGGCCGCTGCGCCCGTCCCAGTCGAGAGCCTGAACCGGCCCGTCAAAATGCGCCGCAAGTGCTTCAGCGCGGGGCCCGGTCCGGTTCACGAGCCTGATTTCGCCAAACCCCCGGCTGATGAGGGCATACACCACCGCGCGCGCCGCGCCGCCGGCGCCCAGGACAAGCGCGGGAGATTTCGGGTCATCCCACCCCGGCGCGCCCTCGTCCAGATTGGCCAGAAACCCGTAGGCGTCGGTGTTCGAGGCGTGGAGCCGCCCGTTTTCAAACCACAGGGTATTCGCGGCCCCTATGGCGCGCGCCGCATCGTCTTCCCGGTCCGCCGCCGCGAGCGCCGCTTCTTTGTGGGGCACGGTCACATTCGCGCCCGCAAAGCCGCGCGCCTCGAGCTGGGAAAGAAATTCCGCCAGTTCGTCCGGCGCGACGGCCTCTTTCGTGTAGGCGCCGTCAATGCCGTATTGCCTGAGCCAATGGCCATGAATGAGCGGCGAGCGCGAATGCTCGACCGGCCAGCCGATAACGCAGGCCCTGAGGGTCATGGCCTCTGCCCGCCTTCGCGGCGCAGCTCCGCCAGCAGCGGCAGCAGGGGCAGTCCGAGGATCGCGAAATAATCCCCCCTGATCTCGTCGAAGAGATTCACTCCCAGCCCCTCGAGCTGATAAGCGCCCACCGACTGCAGGACACTTTCGCCCGCGGCCGCCAGATACTTCCCGATATATTCAGGCGTCAGCGCCCGCATGGTGAGATCGCTCGAATCGACATAACCCCATATCACATTGCCCTCGCGCGCCAGCGCAACGGCGGTGTGCAACTGGTGGGTCCTGCCCCGGAGCGTCAGCAGCGTCCGGCGGGCTTCTTTCATGGTCGCGGGCTTTTCAAACAATTCGTCGCCGGCGGCCAGCACCTGATCCGCGCCGATGACCAGCGCGCCGGGATGACGTTCGGCGACCGTCTCGGCCTTGGCCCGCGCCAGAACATCGGCGACATCGGATGCGCCGGTGTTCCGGTCGCGGGTAATCACCTTGCGGATCGCGTCCTCGTCGATGTCGGCGGGGTCCGTTTCGAAGGTGAGACCGGCCGCCTCGAGCAGCGCGGCCCGGCTGGCGCTTCGCGACCCCAGGACAAGTGGCGATGATATTTCCGCGAACATGTTCTACCCCGTTCCTTCCGCCACGCTGGCGGGCTGTTTGTGAAACTGCTTGAGGATGGCGGCCGCGGTTTCCTCGACCGAACGGCGCGTCACGTCGATGATCGGCCAGCCATTGCGGCTGCACAGGCGCCGGGTAAAAGTGATCTCTTCCTCGATCAGGTCGCGGTCCACATATTCATTCAGATCGCGGTCGGCGAGGGTCAGCACGCGGTTGCGGCGCACCTGGGCAATCCGGTCGGCGCTGGCGATCAGCCCGACGACGAACACGCCGGCGGTGTTTTCCAGTTGCGGCGGCAGGGGCAGGGACGGAATGAGCGGGACATTGGCGGTCTTGAAGCCGCGCTGGGCCAGGTAGATGCTGGTCGGCGTTTTCGACGTCCGGCTGATGCCCACGATCACAATATCGGCGTCGCTGAGATTGTCGGGCAGGCGCCCGTCGTCATGGGTCATGGTAAAATTCAGCGCGTCGATACGGTGGAAATATTCCGCATCGAGGACATGTTGCCCGCCGACCGTCGGTGTCGACGGCGCGCCGAGATAGGATTCGAAAACCTTCATGATGGTCGCCAGCACCGGGACGCAGGGCACGTTGAGCGACTGGCAATAGTCTTCCAGCATCTTGGCGAGTTCGGGGTTCACGAGAGTGTAGAGCACGATGCCGGGCGCCGCCTCGATCTCCGGCAATACGCGGTCGAGCTGGCGCTTGTTGCGAACCAGGGAGTGGACATGCTCGATACTTTGAATCTGGGAATATTGCACGATCGCCGCCTTGACGACCGCACTCAGCGTTTCGCCGGTAGCATCCGAGATCAGATGCAGGTGGAAAAACTTCGGTAAATCCCTTGGCACTTGCTGGAAGCTCCGTTGATAAGTTTGGCCGGGCGGGGCGTCATCCATATTTGCAGCCACCCTGTCCCGTCTTCTCCACTAAATTCCCCACAACCGCGAAGCTGTGGATTGCGATTCTCAAAGTTCCTCGCCGCGCATCCGGCGATCGCTTTATTCAGCCCTTATCCTGCTTTTATCAACAAACGCACCTGATTGCTTCCAGGCGGAAGCCCGGTCGCGAATCCGTCTTGCGGCTCGCAGAATATTCCGCCTCCCCTCTCATAATCCTATACTGTGAATATCGGAATGGCCCGGAAAACTTGACTGTGAATTTCGTGTGGGAAGACTGGTGTGCGAAAACAATATTCGATATCCACTCTTTAGAAAAATTAACTGAAAAGAAGATTCTAGAATCCTTATTGGATTATTGACTGGGGGAAACCGTTATTCATCCGCAAGCCGATAAGCCGGCGCTCCTTCGAGCGCTTTCGGGTGAAACCTGTCATCCGCCGCCCATTTGGCTGATGCGCCAAGCTGGCAGATACCTGCCCGAATATCGTGAAGTAAGGGCCGACGCGGGCTCGTTTCTGGATCTTTGCTTTAATCCCGAGCTCGCCGCGCGCGTGACGCTTCAGCCGATTGAACGCTTTGGCTTCGATGCGGCAATCCTGTTCTCCGATATTCTGGTCGTGCCCCATGCGCTGGGCCAGAAGGTCGATTTCATACAGAATGAGGGGCCGGTTCTCGAGCCGGTTACCGATGGCGATGCGATCCGCGCCCTGACCCGGGACAGGTTTCTGGAGCTTCTGGAACCGGTGTTCGAAACCGTGCGCCAGGTGCGGGCGGGCCTCGGCCCCGAGGTGGCGCTGATCGGGTTTTGCGGCGCGCCCTGGACGGTGGCGACATACATGGTCGGCGGCAGGGGAAGCCCGGATCAGGCGGCGGCGCGCGCACTGGCCTACCGCGACCCCGGGGCGTTCCGGATTCTGATCGATCTGCTGGTCGGGGTTTCGGTCGAATATCTTTGCGCGCAGGTGAAAGCGGGCGCGCAGGTGCTGCAGATATTCGACAGCTGGGCCGGTACGCTCCCCGATGGCGAATTCGAGCGCTGGTGTGTCGGACCAGCGCGCGAAATCGTGGCCGGGGTCCGGGCCAGGGGCGTGGAGGCGCCGGTCATCGGCTTTCCCCGGGGGAGCGGCCCGCTCTATTCGCATTATGCCAGGGAGACAGGGGTGAACGGCGTCAGTTGCGATACCTCGCTGCCGCTCGACTATATCGCCCGCGAACTTCAACCCTCCCTCGCGGTACAGGGGAATCTCGATCCGTTGCTGCTGGTGAATGGCGGCGATGCGCTGACGCGCCGGGTGGATGAGATACTGGCGGCGCTGGGCGAGGGACCGTTCATCTTCAATCTCGGCCATGGCATCGTGCCGCAAACACCGCCTGAACATGTGGCGCGGCTGGTCGCGCAGGTTCGCCGGTGAGCTATCTGGTCCTCAAATCCCTGCATGTCATGGCCGTCATCGCCTGGATGGCCGGGCTGTTCTATCTGCCGCGGCTCTACGTCTATCACGCCGGCGCGAAGCCCGGCTCCGAGATGTCGGAAACCTTCAAGGTGATGGAGCGGCGATTGCTGAGAGCCATAATGACCCCGGCGATGCTGGTGAGTTGGGGCCTCGGGCTGTGGCTCGGTTTCGGCAGCGGAGCGATCGACTGGTCCGTGGATTACTGGTTCCACGGCAAACTTCTTTTTGTGGCGCTGCTCACCGCCTTTCACATGGCGCTGGCGAAGTGGGGCAGGGATTTTGAAAGCGACCGCAACGCGCATCCGGCGCGGTTTTACCGGATCATCAACGAAGTGCCGACAATCCTCATGGCCATTATCGTGGTGCTGGTGGTGGTGCGCCCGTTCTAGTTCGGATCAAACGGGATTACCTTTAATTCTTCTGAAAAGTCTGGTATAAGTGAGTCGAGATACAGTCTTTCGGTGGCCCATTCGGACACCCATCTAATCAGCAGCGCGAAATACTCCCCAAGCCTCCATCTGTGGCAGAAGCCCGGCAAGGCTATGAGACATTTCCAAAAGGCATGCGGGAGCATCGCCGGGCTGCAACGCTTCCAATTCTCTTCACAGGTCAGTTCGGAGTGCCCGAATGCAGGAAATGAAATTACAGGAACTCAAGGTCAAGACCCCGACGGAGTTGTTGAACTTCGCCGAGGGTGTGGAGGTGGAGAACGCCAGCACCCTGCGCAAGCAGGAGCTGATGTTCGCCATATTGAAGCAGCTTGCCGCGCGCGATGTGGATATTACCGGCATCGGCGTCGTCGAGGTTCTGCAGGACGGTTTCGGCTTCCTGCGCTCGCCCGAGGCAAATTACCTGGCCGGGCCGGACGATATTTATGTCAGTCCCAGCCAGATCCGGCGCTTTGCCCTGCGCACCGGCGATACGGTGGAGGGGCAGATTCGCAGCCCCAAGGACGGCGAGCGCTATTTCGCGCTGCTCAAGGTCAACCAGATCAATTTCGACGATCCGGAGAAAATCCGCCACAAGATCAATTTCGATAATCTGACGCCGCTTTATCCCGACCAGTGGATGGAGATGGAACTGGAGGGTCCGACGGTCAAGGATACCAGCGGGCGCGTGATCGATATCGTGGCGCCTATCGGCAAGGGCCAGCGCGGGCTGATCGTGTCGCCGCCGCGCACGGGTAAAACGATGATCCTGCAGAACATCGCCCATTCGATTTCCGGCAATCATCCCGAATGTTTTCTCATCGTGCTGCTGATCGACGAGCGCCCCGAAGAAGTCACCGACATGCAGCGCTCGGTGAAGGGCGAGGTGATTTCCTCCACCTTCGATGAGCCCGCGACGCGCCATGTGCAGGTCGCGGAAATGGTCATCGAGAAAGCCAAGCGGCTGGTCGAGCATAAACGCGATGTGGTGATCCTGCTGGATTCGATCACCCGGCTGGGCCGCGCCTACAACACGGTCGTGCCGTCATCGGGCAAGGTGCTGACCGGCGGCGTGGACGCCAATGCGTTGCAGCGCCCGAAACGCTTCTTCGGCGCCGCGCGCAATATCGAGGAAGGCGGGTCGCTGACCATCATCGCCACCGGGCTCATCGATACCGGCAGCCGGATGGACGAGGTGATCTTCGAGGAGTTCAAGGGCACGGGCAATTCGGAGATCGTGCTGGACCGCAAGATCGCCGACAAGCGCGTCTTTCCCGCCATCGACATCGCCAAGTCGGGAACCCGCAAGGAAGAGCTGCTGGTACCCCCCGATCAGCTCAAGAAAATGTATATTCTGCGGCGTATCCTGAACCCGATGGGGCCCATGGACGGGATCGAGTTCCTGCTCGACAAACTCAAGCAGACCAAGAACAACGCCGAGTTCTTCGATTCGATGCAGACCTAATGGTTTTGGCGTAACTATTTGATATTACATAGGTATTATCCACAAATATTGGATTCGCCAAGCCCGGCCGGCACTGACATGGCCTATGACCGCAAGCCCTGAAACCAGCACGATCTTCGCCCTTTCCAGCGGGCGCGGGCGCGCGGGCGTCGCGGTGATCCGCATATCGGGCGCGCGCGCGCGCGCCGCGCTGGAGGCCCTCGCCGGGCCCGCGCCGCCGGCGCGCCAGGCCGCCCGCCGCCGCCTTGTCGATCCTGAATCAAACGAATTGCTGGACCGCGCGCTGGTGCTGTTCTTCGCCGCTCCGGCGAGCTTCACCGGCGAGGATATCGCGGAGCTGCACATCCATGGCGGACCGGCCGTCCTGGACGGCGTCATCTCGGCGCTGGGGCGCATGACGGGACTGCGCCCGGCGGAGCCTGGAGAGTTCGCGCGCCGGGCGTTCGAGAACAACAAGCTCGATCTCACGCAAGTCGAGGGCCTGGCCGATCTGATCGAGGCGGAAACGCAGGCGCAAGCACGCCAGGCCCTGCGCCAGTCCGGCGGGGGCCTGCGCGCCGCGTGCGAGGAATGGCGCGAGCGGATTATCCATGCCTCATCGCTCATCGAGGCGGCGCTCGATTTTTCCGACGAGGCGGATGTGCCGGCGATGATCGAAGGACAGGCCCGGCCCGTGGTTGAGGCGCTTGCCGCATCGCTCATCCGCCATCTCGGCGATGCCCGAAGGGGCGAGCGGCTACGCGAAGGATTGCAGGTGGTGCTGGCGGGCGCGCCCAATGCGGGCAAGTCCAGCCTGCTCAATGCGCTCAGCCAGCGCGACGCCGCCATCGTCTCGCAGGAGCCCGGCACCACCCGCGACGCGATCGAGGTGCATCTCGATCTTGGCGGCTATCCGGTGACGCTCATCGACACCGCCGGGCTGCGCGAGGCCGAAGGCGAGGTTGAGCGCGAGGGCGTGCGGCGGACCCTGCGCCGCGCGGTCGAGGCCGATCTGATTGTCTGGCTCATAGACGGGGTTAATCCGCAATGGGCGCCGCCGGATGAATTGATCGCCGGTGAAGACGCGCTGCTGCGCGTTTTCAACAAGGCCGATCTGGCAGCGCCGGACGAGGCGCATGATGCAATCGCTATTTCGGCGAAGACCGGCGACGGGCTGGACCGGCTGACCGAGGCCCTTGCCGCGCGCGCTGCCGCCTTGTTGGAGGCCGGGGAACCGGCGCTCGTCACCCGCGCGCGCCAGCGCCGGGAGCTCGAGGTTTGCCGCGATGCGCTTGTGGCATTCCTTGAAGGCGCGCCCCTGGAGCTTGAACTGCGCGCGGAGGACTTGCGCGTGGCGGCCCGGGCGCTGGGACGCGTTACGGGCCGCGTCGATGTGGAAGACGTGCTGGACCGCATCTTCGGTGATTTCTGCATCGGCAAATAATGTTTCACGTGAAACGCTCCATCCTTCGAGACGGCGCTGGCGCGCCTCCTCAGGATGAGGTTTGAGACAAAAAGTCCTCACCCTTCCGTGCTGGCGCGCCTCCCCGCGATGAAGGTGGAAACACAAGGCCCGCACCCTAACACCGCGGACGCGCCTTCCGGCGATGAAGGTGGAAATACCAAATCCTCACCCTGAGGAGCGCCCGAATGGGCGCGTCTCGAAGGGTGTGCGACGCCACCCGGGCTTTGACGGCGCGCGGGGAACGCGTTAGATCGCTCCCATGAAGTCATTCGATGTCATTGTGATCGGCGGCGGCCATGCCGGCTGCGAGGCGGCGGCGGCGGCGGCGCGGATGGGCGCGGCGACAGCGCTCGTGACCCACAAATTCGCCACCGTCGGCGAAATGTCCTGCAATCCTGCCATAGGCGGCCTCGGCAAGGGCCATCTTGTGCGCGAGATCGATGCGCTGGACGGATTGATGGGCCGGGTGACCGACGCTGCCGGTATTCAGTTCCGCGTGCTCAACCGCTCCAAGGGTCCCGCCGTCCAGGGCCCGCGCGCCCAGGCCGACCGCAAGCTTTACCGCCAGGCCATGCAGGCGGAGATCAGGGCCGTATCGGGCCTGGAAGTGATCGAGGCGGCGGTTGACGACCTGATCGTTGAACAGGGCAAAACCCGCGGCGTGGTCACCGCTGACGGGGATGAAATTCGCGGGCACTGCGTGGTGCTGACCACCGGAACCTTTCTGAACGGGCTTATTCACATCGGCGCGAAGAAGATTCCCGCCGGGCGTATCGGCGAAGCGCCCGCGCGCGGCCTGTCATCGCGCCTCTATGCCCTCGGCCTCGCCATGGGCCGGCTGAAGACCGGCACGCCGCCGCGCCTCGACGGCGGGACCATTTGCCGGGAGGGCCTCAAGGAACAGCCCGGCGATGACCCGGCGGCGCCCTTCTCGTTCCTGACGCAGCGCATCTCAGTGCGCCAGGTGCCCTGCCACATCACCTTCACCAATGCGCAAACTCACGCCATCATCGAAAAAAACCTCGATAATGCGCCAATTTATTCCGGCCAGATCGATGGCGTCGGCCCGCGCTATTGCCCCTCCATCGAGGACAAGGTGGTGCGTTTCGCCGAACGCGGCGCCCACCAGATCTTTCTCGAGCCCGAAGGTCTGGACGATGACACGGTTTATCCCAACGGGATTTCCACCTCGCTCTCCGAGGAGGTCCAGCGGGCTTTCCTCAAGACCATTCCCGGGCTGGAATGCGCGAAGATCGTCCGGCCCGGCTACGCCATCGAATATGACACGGTGGACCCGCGCGAGCTCAGGCCCTCCCTGGAGGTCAAAAAGCTTCCCGGGCTGTTTCTGGCCGGTCAGATCAACGGCACCACGGGCTATGAAGAAGCCGCCGGACAGGGGCTGATCGCCGGGCTGAACGCGGCGCTGACCGCGTCGGGCGGAAACAAGACCTTCACGGTTTCGCGCGCCGACGCCTATCTCGGCGTCATGATCGACGATCTGGTGACGCGCGGCGTCACCGAGCCCTACCGGATGTTCACCTCGCGCGCGGAATACCGCCTGAAGCTGCGCGCCGACAATGCGGATCAGCGCCTGACGCCGCTTGGCGTTGGGATTGGTTGCGTGGGGCGCGAGCGCGCCGCGCACCATGCGCAAAAGGCCGCCGCGCTGGGCGAGGCAAGGCAAAAGCTTCAATCCCTCTCCCTCACCCCCAATGAGGCGCTCCGCGCGGGTCTTGCCGTCAACAGGGACGGAAAGCGGCGCAGCGCTTTTGAGCTGCTGTCCTATCCGGGCATCGATTTGAGCGCGCTGGCCCGCGTCTGGCCGGAACTTGGCGCCATTCCGGGCCAGATTGGCGCGCAGATCGAGACCGATGCGCGTTATGCGGTCTATCTGCGCCGCCAGGACGCGGATATTGCCGCCTTCCGCAGGGACGAAGCGGCGGCGATCCCGCGCGAATTCGACTATGGGCGCATTTCCGGGCTGTCCAACGAAGTGCGCCAGAAACTTGTGGCCCATCGCCCGGCGACCCTCGCGCAGGCGTCGCGGATCGACGGCATCACGCCGGCCGCGCTGATGCTGCTGGCGGTGCATGTGAAAAAAGCGCCCGGGCGCAGAAGCGCCTGACCGTCCCGTGCAAGCCCCAATTCAACTCATCGACACGCCGGAGCGCTTTGCCGCCCGCTTCAATGTTTCACGTGAAACCATCGAGCGGCTGCAAATCTATGAGGCGCTCCTGAAACACTGGCAAAAAGGGACCAATCTGGTCGCTCCCAAGACGCTCGAGCATATCTGGCACCGCCACTTCGCCGACAGCGCGCAGCTTCTGGCCCTTGCCCCCGAAGCGCATAAATGGCTCGATCTGGGCGCGGGGGCGGGATTTCCCGGATTGGTTGTTGCGATTTGCACGGCGAATCGGGAAGATGGCCGCGTGCATATTGTCGAGAGCAATGCCAGAAAATGCGCATTTTGCCGGGAAGTTGTGCGCGAAACGGGGTGTTCTGTGGAAATATACGAGGCGCGCATTGAAAGCCTTGGCGCCCGAGATAAATTGATCGAGGCGGATATTGTGACGGCGCGCGCCCTGGCGCCGCTCGATCATCTGTTTGAACTGGCGTCGCCCTTCTTCGGCGCGGGCGCCATGGGCCTGTTCCTCAAGGGACGGCGGGTGAACCAGGAAATGGAAGACGCGGCGAAGCGGTGGGAATGCGAGGCGCAACTGCATCCCAGCGTGACCGACAGTCAGGCGCGGATTGTTCAAATCAGGGATTTGCGCGTGAGGAAAACGGGACATGTGGAGGCGGCAGATGAGTAATTCCGGCAGAGCGCCGAGAGTTCTGGCCCTGGCCAACCAGAAGGGCGGCGTCGGCAAGACGACCACGGCCATCAATCTCGGCACCGCGCTGGCGACGGTTGGCGAACAGGTGCTGATTATCGATCTCGACCCGCAGGGCAATGCCAGCACCGGGCTTGGCATTCCCAACACGCCCGAGGCGCGAACGCCCTCGACGCTTGAGGTTCTGACCGGCGAGGCGTCGATTATGCAGGCGCGCCGCGCCACCGATATCGAGCGTCTTTCGATCGTGCCGGGGCATATCGATCTGATGCTGGTGGAGCGCGATGCCGCCAGCAACAGGCACAGAAACTATGGCCTGCGCGACGCCCTGAAGGCCCACGGCGCGGCTCTGGCGGCGAATGACGCGAGCGATGCCCCGACCTATGTTCTGATCGACTGTCCGCCCTCGCTCAATGTGCTCACCCTCAACGCGCTGGCCGCCGCCGATGCGGTCATCGTGCCCCTGCAATGCGAGTTTTTCGCGCTCGAGGGCCTGGGTCTGCTGGTGGACACCATCGAGGAGGCGCGCAAGAACCTCAATCCCAATCTCATCATCCAGGGCGTCATCCTGACCATGCATGACGGGCGCCAGGTGCTGACCCAGCAGGTCGAGGAAGACGTGCGGGCCTTTCTGGGGAAGAAGGTCTATGCCAACACCATTCCCCGCAATGTGCGCATATCCGAAGCCCCCTCCCACGGGCTCCCGGCCATCGTTTACGATCTGGAGTGCCGGGGCAGTCAGGCCTATATCGCGGTCGCCAAGGAACTGATCCGCCGCGAGCGCGGTCTGGCGGCGGCGTAGGAGGCGCGCGCGATGGCGGCACAGAAGCGGCGGCTCGGGCGCGGACTGGCGACCCTCATCAACGAATCGGCGGACGTCGCCGCCGCCACCGGCCTTGAGGGGATGCGCACCGTCGCCATCGAGGCATTGAAGCCGAGCCCGCTCAACCCGCGCGCCAGTTTCGAGCCGCGCGAGCTGAAGGAGCTGGCCGAATCGATCAAGGCGCGCGGGCTGGTTCAGCCCATCGTCGTGCGGCCTGCGGACGGGTCCGGCGGCGGCTATGAGATCGTCGCCGGCGAGCGCCGCTGGCGCGCCGCGCAGGCCGCGGCGCTGCATGACGTGCCGGTCATCGTGCGCGACCTTACCGACCAGCAGGCGCTGGAGATCGCCATTATCGAAAATGTCCAGCGCACGGATCTGAACGCGGTCGAGGAAGCGGCCGGGTACCGCCAGCTGATCGACGCCTATAAATATACCCAAGAAGATCTGGCGGGGATTGTCGGCAAGAGCCGCAGCCATCTCACCAACACGCTGAGGCTCCTTAAGCTGCCCGAGAGTGTCCAGGACCTGATCCGCGAGGGCGCCCTGAGCGCGGGCCATGCGCGGGCGCTCATTGGCCATGAGGATGCCGAACGCCTGGCTCGCGACATCGTCAGGCGGGCGATGAGCGTGCGCGACGTGGAGGCCCTGATCCAGCGGCGCGGCGCGCCCAGGAGCGGCGGCGCGGCGCGGAAAAGTTCCGGCGATGCGGATGTGCGCGCGGCGGAGCGTCAGCTCTCCGACGCGCTGGGCCTGAAGGTGAGCATTATTACGGGCAAGGGCGAGAAGGGCGAATTGCGGATTGCCTATTCGACCCTCGAACAACTCGACGATGTCCGCCGCCGCCTCTTGAAGCCACCGGTAAAACGATAGCCTTTTCAATAGGTTACAGCTTATTTCCGGCTCAGAACGATGAGCAGCCGCTCGGTCAGCGCCGCGTCAAGGACAGGGGTTCGCCGGGTCGCCCGCGTCGCGTTCTGAATGAGCATCAGGGCGCGCGAAGCCGCCGTCGCGCTCCATTTGCGCCCCTGCGCCAGCAGCGCGTCGCGCTGGGTGAAGTGAACCGGCGGCCGGAATCTGGCGATCGCCGTCCGGGCGGGCTCGCCGGCCTCGATGGAGGCGCACAGCCGGTGCAGGCGCTGAAAGTGGCGCCCGAGCGCGGCGAGCGCGACTTGCGTGCCCTGGCCGCCGGCGATGAGGGCGTCGAGATGCCGCAGCGCTTCGCGCGTGCGCCCCTCGGCCGCCGCGGCGGCAAGCGCATCGATCATGCCCGCGCCCATATCGCCGATGACCGCATCGATATCCCCGATATGGACCTCGCCCCCCGTCCCGGCATAGGTCGCCAGCTTG
>BDTT01000064.1 GCA_002897995.1 bacterium BMS3Bbin10
ACCGCCCGCCACGCAAAAATATCCCGCGCCTCCTCGCTCATGCGCGCGATCGCTATGCCCGCCCTCACAAGCACGCATAATACCAAGGGTCATTGATACTGACTCATGGCCGGTGCTTCGAGACGCGCCATGAGGTATGTATTTGTTTTTCTGTCACAAAACCTCATCCTGAGGAGGCGCAACGCGCCATCTCGAAGCCTCATCCTGAGGAGGCGCGTCAGCGCCGTCTCGAAGCCTCATCCTGAGGAGGCGCGTCAGCGCCGTCCCGAAGCCTCATCCTGAGGAGGCGCGTCAGCGCCGTCTCGAAGGATGTGCGGATCGGTCAATGCTACCGGCCCCTCGCATAACCTGATGCTGAGACTGGTCCGATGCCCGGCCGGGCGCGGCCCTGTCAGCCGCCGCTTACCGCCATGACCTTGATATAGGCGGGCCCGAGAATGACGATGAACAGGACGGGGAGGAAAAACACGATCATGGGAACGGTCAGTTTCGGCGGCAGGGCAGCCGCCTTTTTCTCGGCCTCCGCCATGCGCATATCGCGGTTTTCCTGAGCCATGGTCCGCAGGGCGGTCCCCAGCGAAGTGCCGTAACGCTCGGCCTGAATGAGGCTCGTGCCCACCGCTTTCACTCCGGGCAGCCCGGTTCGCTTGCCCAGATTCTCATATGGCTGGCGGCGGTCGGGCAGGTAAGAAAGCTCCGCGGTCGTCAGGCTGAATTCCTCGGCCAGTTCAAGCGAGCGTGCGCCGATCTCGTTCGCCACCTTGTTGAATGCCGCCTCTATGGACATGCCGGCCTGTACGCAGATCAGCAGCAGGTCCAGCGCATCGGGAAAGGCGTTCTTGATAGACTTTTGCCGGCGCTGGATGAGGTTGGCGATGAAGAGGTTCGGCAGATAGAAGCCGAAATATGCCGCACCCAGTGAAATCCCGACGCGCACCACCGTGGGCAATTGCGTCTCGCGCAGGAAGAACAGATAGACGACCGCGGCCGTGAATGTAACGAAGGGCAGTACCAGACGGAAAAACAGAAAAGCCACAACCGGCGCCTGGCCCCGCATGCCGGCCATCTTGAGCTGTTCGCGGGTCGATTCGGTCTCAAGCAGCTTGCTCAGATTGAGCTGCTCGACGATCTGCTTCATGAAACCCTTGGGCTGATTTCGCAGCTTCGCCTGGCGGCCCTCCTCCGCCAGTTGCGCAAGCCGCTCCGCGCGCATTTTCTCGCGCTCGCTGGACACGTATTTCATGCGCGATTTCGTTCGGTCGCCGGTCAGCGCGGCCATCGTAAAACTGGCCACGGTGGCGAAGGCCGCCACGGCGGAGAGAACCATGATCAGGAACTGGGGTTCCAGAAACTGCGAGAGAAAATCATACATGGCGCTGCGCGCTGCCCTCCACGATCAGTATTCAAAATTGATCATTTTTCTCATGACCAGAAAGCCGACTAACATCCAGCCTCCGCTCACCATCAGCATCAGTTTACCGAGATCTTCGGTCCATAAAAGCATCACATAATCCGGCGTCATCACCACCAGCGCGCCCATCACGCAGAGTGGCAGAGAGCCTATTATCGCGGCTGAAGCTTTCGCTTCGGCGCTGAATGCCTGCACCTTGCCGTGCAAGCGCTGCCTGCCGCGCAAGACCTGAGAAAGATTGTCCAGGGCCTCGGCGAGATTGCCGCCCGCCTGCTGCTGGATGGCGACCACGATGGAGAAGAAATTCACTTCTTCAATCGGCATACGCGCGAACATCCGCGCAAAGGCCTTGCCCAGAGGCACGCCGACGCTTTGCTGTTCGACGACGGCGGCGAATTCGCTCTTGACCGGCTCCGCCGTTTCCTCGGCAATAATTCGCAGGCAATCATTCAGCGGCAGACCGGATTTTACGCCGCGGACAATGACGTCCAGCGCATTGGCGAATTCAATGATAAACTGTTTTTGCCGGCGCTTGGCCAGAAAACCGAGCAGCCAGCGCGGAAATCCGAGCGATCCGGCCAGCGCCGCCAGCCCCGAAACGAGCGGTGTCGACCCGGTCACCAGCAGGACGCCGCCGATCACCAGCCCGGAGATGCCGCTGGCGATGTAGAAGGACTGGACCGGCACATCGAGACCGGCCTGCTCCATCCGCGCCTTCAGGGTCAGTTTCTTCTTCGATTTCTTCCTGGCCTCAAGCTCCTTCAGCGTGTCCTGGACCTGCTTCTTGCGCATGTTGGCGCTTTCCGGCAGCGCGGAACCCCGGCCGGCGCCGGGTTTTCCCTGCGACACGGATGCCAGGCGCTTGCCGGTTTTACGCTCCCCGGACAGGAACGGCATGATGAGAACATAGGCAATTCCTCCCACGCTCAGCGCGGCGAGGAATATTACCGATAGCCTGAGAAGATCGGGATCAACCAAGGTTCTCTCCAAGCGGACGGCCTGACTCATCGCTGACCTCGGCGGTCGCGAGAGCTTCGGCCAGACGGCTTTCCTCATTGTAATATCTGGCGCGGTCCCAGAATCTCGGCCGGGCGATGCCGGTCGAGCGGTGACGGCCGATCATCTTGCCCTGCTCGTCTTCACCGAGCAGTTCGTGGATAAAGATGTCCTGAAGCGTGATCACATCGCCTTCGAGCCCCATTACCTCGGTGATATGCGTGATCTTTCTGCTGCCGTCGCGCATGCGCGAGGCCTGGATAATGATATCGATCGACGCCACGATCATTTCGCGGATCGTCCTGCTGGGCAGGTTGTAGCCGCCCATGAGGATCATGCTCTCCAGACGCGAGAGGCATTCGCGCGGGGAGTTGGAGTGAAGCGTTCCCATGGAGCCGTCATGGCCCGTATTCATGGCCTGCAGGAGATCGAAGGCTTCGGGTCCGCGCACCTCGCCGACAATGATGCGGTCGGGGCGCATACGCAGACAGTTCTTCACCAGATCGCGCATCGTGACCTCGCCTTCCCCTTCCAGGTTGGGCGGGCGCGTCTCGAGGCGCACCACATGGGGCTGCTGCAACTGCAGCTCGGCCGAGTCCTCGCAGGTAATGATGCGTTCTTCCTCGCCGATATGGGCGGTGAGACAGTTGAGCAGAGTCGTCTTGCCCGAACCGGTGCCGCCGGAGATGACCGTGTTGCAGCGCACCCTGCCGATGATCGACAGCAGCGTGCGGCCCGTGTCCGAAATTGAGTTGAATTTCACCAGCTGGTCCAGGGTCAGCCGGTCCCTCTTGAATTTCCGGATCGTCAGCGTCGGCCCGTCCAGCGCCAGCGGCGGGGCGATGACATTGACGCGGCTGCCATCGGGAAGGCGCGCATCGCAGATCGGGCTCGATTCATCAACCCGGCGCCCGACCTGCGAGACAATTCGCTGACAGATATTCATGAGCTGGCTGTTGTCGGCGAAGCGGACGGCTGCTTGCTCGATCATGCCGTCCACTTCGATATAGGTCGTGTCCGCGCCATTGACCATAATATCGGCGATGTCGTCGCGGGCGAGCAGCGGCTCCAGCGGGCCGTAGCCCAGAACATCGTTACAGATATCCTCGAGCAACTCTTCCTGCTCGGCGATACTCATCACCACATTCTTGATTGCGACAATTTCCGAAACGATGTCGCGAATTTCCTCGCGCGCGGCCTCGGCGTCGAGCCGGGCGAGCTGCGTCAGGTCGATGGTGTCTATAAGGGCGTTAAATACGGTGGTCTTGACGTCGTAATATTCCTCCGAGCGCGCGTGATCCAGCGCGGCCGCCGAGGACGGCGCCTGCGCAACCGGCGGCGGCGGGGGAGCAGAGGGCTGTGCCACCGGCTGTCCAGGTTCCTGCGCGGGAACGCCCTGGGGTGGGGACGCCGGCGGAGTGCCCCCGGGAGGCGGCGCCGTGCCCAGGCCATCGGCGCCTGGAACCTGCGGCGGCGGCTGGTTCGCTGGCGGTGGCGCTTGTTGAGGAGTCCCCGCGTCGGGCGTGCCCCGTTTGCCGAACATTTGCTACTTCCCTAACCGCTTCAGGTTGAGCTTGGCCAGAATCGGGGCGAGCAGCGAATTGGAGCCGGATTTGACTTCGGTTTTGTTGGTCAGCACCCTGGACAATTCGCGGAACTGCTCCGCGGCCTTGGACTTTGGAGAAACCTCCTCGATCATCTGGCCGTTATTGGCCGCCGACCCGAACATCTGGGCATCGAACTCAATAACCGAATGGGCATCGATATCGACGGCGCTGATGAAGTCTTTAACCGATATTTCCGGCCGCTTCGGCATCCCGACCTGATTAAGCACAAGATGCGGCGGCAGGTCGTTGGGGCGCGCGGAGGCAAGCTTTTCAATCAGATTTTTTGCGTTTCGCAGATTGGCGAGATCGGGCTGCGCGGTTATGACCACGCGGTCGGATTGTATCAGCATCTGCTGCGCCCAATCGGTCCAGACATGCGGAACGTCGACCGCGATATAGGGAACGTTCTTGCGAAGAACATCCACGACCGTATCGCACGCCCCGGCATTGAGATCGTAGGGCCGGTCAAGCGTTCCCGGCGCCGCGAACAGGCTCAGATAGTCCGAACAGCGCGACAGCAACCTGTCGAGCAGCACCTCGTCAAGGCGTTCAGGCGAGAAAAGCGCATCGGCAATTCCCTGGACCGGGTCCTGGTTGAAGTCGAGGCCGGCGGTGCCGAACGGCAAATCGAGATCGGCAATGACCACTTCGCTTTTGATGTCCTGGGAGATGGCCCAGGCGGTGTTGTGACATACGGCGCTGGAGCCGGCGCCGCCCTTGGCCCCGACGAAGGAAATGACGCTGCCCAGCGGATCGGCTCCCGGCTCGTTATACAGATTGGACAGGCTCTCCATGAGCTGCGAGACGCTCAGCGGCATCACCAGATATTCCGATACGCCCCGTTGCAGCAGCTCCCGGTAAAGCACCACATCGTTGACGTGACCGATGACGATCACCTTGGTGCCGGCATCGCATTGCGACGCGAGGCGGTCCAGGTCCACCAGCATCGCATCGCGCTGGTGCATCGACTCGATGATGATGAGATTTGGCGTGGGTGCGTTGCGGTAATAATGCGACGCGGCCTCCAGACCGCCCATCTGAATGCTTACATGCGTCCTCGCAAGGCGGCGGTCCTGGCTCGCCTGCTGCAACAGGCTTGATGTCCCGTCATCCTCGCAGAAAGCCTGAATGTTGATACGCGGCAACGGCTTGGCGCTGACATCCACCGCCGAGACGGGCTGCCGGGGCTGCGGCGCAGGCGCGGCTTCGCTGCGGACCCAGGCCTCGTCCTGCGCGCCCATCGGCGCGGCGGCATCCGGCACACCCGGCGTCGCGTCAGGAGCCGGGAGATTCGGATCCGGGGCGGGCATTGGCGCGCCGGGCGCGGGGTCCACGACACCGGGCTCCAGTCCAGGCTGGCCCGGCGCTGTCTCCGGGAGCGTCTGCTGAACCTCCTGCCCTTCACCCGCTTCAGGCAGCGGCTGGCCGGGCTTGTGCGCTAGGTCGCTCAATTTCCGCCTCCACCCGAGACTTCGCTCGCTTTCACCTTCTCTTCCTTAGCCTTCTTGGCGATTGTGGTGTCGCCCTTCACATATTTGCCCATGAGGACGTCGCGGCGCTGGCTGTCGCGCGGCGTCATGCCTCTCGGCTCGACGAGATCTCTTGGATTGGCGACCATCGCCGCGAGATTGCGCTGGGTCGCGCATCCAAAATTGCGGTAGGGAATGTTCTTCGGATCGCGGGCAAGATTGTCGGACCAGTCGCCGCATTCAGGCGCCTGCGCGGCAAAACTATTATAGGAAACCTTGATCGGCGCGCTTCCCGCGCCGCCGCCGGAATAGGCGTCGAACTGGACCTCGTTGCGCGATATGCCCAGGCTCGTGAACTCCCGGCGCAACTGGCCCATGGCGTGCATCACGGCGATCTCATTGGCGCCGCCGCTCGGCGCACCGACAATCAGCGGCCCTTCGTTCTTCTCACGATAGCGGCGCAGGAAAGACCGCAACTCGTAAGTCTGGTTCCGGGTCAGGCCGTAAGACCCGCGCGGCACCGCCAGGTCCAGGGTCACCGGCGTGCTGCCGACGAGAATCGGATGGCGGGCGGTCGGGTCGGCGACCAGCCAGCCCTTGACGCTTTTTTCGCTCTGCACCGTACAAGCGGTGAGCAGGGCGCCAATCGCCAGCGCGGCGGCGACCCGCGGGAGAAC
>BDTT01000065.1 GCA_002897995.1 bacterium BMS3Bbin10
GCCGGTCACCGTCGGCGACCCGGTGCGCTGCAAGGCGCTGACAGACGCGCTGATGGCGCGCTACGGCATTTATGTGCAACCCATAAACTACCCCACGGTGCCGCGCGGCGAGGAGTGCCTGCGCCTGACGCCCAGCCCGATCCACTCCGATGAGGAGATGGACTATCTGATCGACGCGCTGAACACGCTATGGGGAGAGATGGATCTCGCGCGTGCCGCGTAAGCCGACAGGCGGCGAAGAAGATACGGGTCAGGATTCACCTGTCCCGGGTGAGGTTTATATCGAATACAAACAGGTCGGTCAGACCATAAAGGTGACGGCGGTGGATGCGGCCACCGGCCTGGAGGTCGTCATCATGGGGCCGGCGTCGGCGGCCCAAACGCATCTTCAAAAGGTGGCGGTTGAGAAACTCAAGATGCAATTGAAGAAGGCTGAATCCGAGCCTGATCCCGGGGAGGACGAGGAGAGCAAGACGCAGCCTCCCCAAAAGGGGTGGACTGCTTAAGCGGCGCCAAACATCTTTTCCGCAAAATTGGGATAGATTTCACGAATTTCATTACCCACGGGGCCGCGTATCAGCTCCAGCCATTCCGCATTTGGCACTTCGGTTTCCAGGATCGCTTCCCGCTCGGGAATATCGAATGCAAACCCCGTCTCGCGCTCGATATCCTCAAGCGTTTCACCGGGGTGGAGGCTCTTCAGCGCGAAGCGTTTGCGTTTTTTGCTGAAATCGAAAACACAGCGGCCCGTCACCAGCGCATAGGGCCCGCCGGGGCGGTAGACATTGGGCTCGGACACGCCCGGCGCGCTGATATAGTCCACCTCGGGCACCAGGGAACGCGGGGAGTGTTCCTGACGGAACAGAATGACCCGCGGCACCAGAAAATAGAGATAGGCCGATCCGAACGAGCCGGGGAAGCGCGCCTTCGGCCGGTCCGGATCGCCAATTGAAACCAGATTGATGTTGGCTTGACCGTCGATTTGCGCGCCGCCCAAAAAGAAGGCGTCGATGCGCCCCTGGGCGGCGCAATCGAACAATTCACGTGCCCCGTCGGTAAAAGTCGGATTGGAGTTGCGGCCGAGCAATGAGACGCGCAATGCTCCGCCGGAGAGTTCACGCGCCAGCAGCGCCGCTGATCCCGGGATCGGCGACGCCGCGCCGACCGCCACATGCGAGAGTCCGACAAGCATGCGCGCAATGGCGGCGATCATGATTTCTTCGGTGCGCGCGCGGCTCATTGCGCCGCGGCCCTGTGCATGACCCATTGTTCGCAATAGGCGTCGAACCCTTCCTGACTGCCCGCCAGTTCGACATAGTGCGCCAGATGTCCATGGTCGCGTTCATAGAGATCGGGAACGCCGAGCGGCCAGGCCCCCTTCCGCGCCTCGGCGATGGCCGTGATGTACAGGCCAGGTATGGTGCCGGGCGCGGTTTGCGGATCGGCAAGCAAATCGGTTTCGACAATCTCCTCGACCGTTGCATAGGCTGCGGCGGACGCATGGGCCATGACCATCAATTCACGCCTGACACCAATCCACACATTGCCGTGAATGTCGGCTTTGGCCGCGTGAAACAGGGTGGCGTCGGGCCGAATCGCGGGGAGATAGACAATCGGGTCGTTCTCGCCGAAGGGGTTTTGGGCAATTTTCCAGTCGTCCCGGCGCGCCACGATGTCACTGCCGATAAGCCCCCTCAGCGGCATGAAGGGAATTCCTTTTTCACTCGCTTGCAGAGCCGCGTGAATGGCGGGGCAGGTGGTGTCCCGCATGGCGATTTTCTGATGTTTGACCGCATCGGTAAAACGCGGGGCCAGACCAAGCTCGCCGAGCGTCACGGCCGCCGTTTCCACTTCGGCCGCGCAGCCCGCGCCGATCAGCAAATCGGCCTGAAAGCCGAATTGGGGAACGCCGAGCAGGCGGAGGTTTTTAGCGCCGCGCCGGACCAGCGCCCGGATCCCCTCCATGGAGCAGGGGGCGTATTCCGGCGGCAGGGCCAGGAGAATTCCATCTGGAATGGATGCGGCAATTTCATCAGCGGTTTTGAGAATAACGGTCATGGATATATTTTGTTTCCAGCGGGCTTGTGCTCCCTGGAGCATACTCGATGAACGGCGCGAGGATACAAAATTTGGGGTAGTGTCTCAGTTTGAAATCTCTTCGCCTGTTTTCTTGTAAGGACCGCGCCGCCCTAACTTCGGAGCGCGGGCATCAATCAGCCCAACAATCCATTCCATATCGTGCAACGTGTCGCTGACACCAGCAGCCATTGCCGGTGAGATACCGCCAAGGCTCTTGTGCTGGCGGCAAAAGTTGTAAAACACAAAATACAGTGACAGCGCGTGACAGTGATTATCGACCTTCTTCGAAAACGCATTGGTCAGCCGTGTGAACCGTCTCATGCTCATGCGCATAGTCAAGTTCATGCGCTCCACATAGGACGTGCTCACATCCTCTTTGGCCGGGTTGCCGACAACACGGCGCTTCCTGATACCGGTGCATTCTGCCGGGCTGTAACGGCCCTTGGCGCTGTCCGGTGTAGCGCCATACATCTTCACTAGCTGCGCGTAATCCACATCGGCCCCAAACGCACCTTCTACCGCCTCCAGATAGGTTTTGTGGCCGTCTGTGGTCATCTGGACGCGATTGGCAAGGCGTGATGCAACATCGTCCATGAACTCTAATGCGCTTTCGCTGTCACGACCGCCAACCAGATAGGAGATAATCATTTTGCTGTCGGCATCTAGTGCGGTCCATGTCCATGCATCGCCAGCGCCTTCAACAGCCGCCTTGGCAGTCGGGACGTTGCGGGCCTTGGCGTAGCAGAAGCTCCAGATTTCGTCGCACTGAACGCGCTCACTGTTGAGGTTGCGGACATGCTCATCATGGTACGCTGCACAAGCCTGCCCGGCCTCCACAAGCAGCTTTGAGACGGTGTTGATAGACACATCAACCACGCGGGAGATAGACCGCATGGAAGACCCCTCCACCAGCATGGAAAGAATTTGAACGCGCTTATGCAGGGGCAATTTGTTCATGCCCCTAATATATGAACTATTATGCTTAGCTTCAAGCATAAAGTTCAATTTAGTAGTCTTAAAGGAATTACCTTTGTTTGCAATTCTTCGCTCTCAAGCCCACTCAACCTTTCAATGTCAGCGGGATTTAAAGTCAGATCGCCCACAATCCCCGCTTTTGATTTGATCCCATTCTCAGCCAACATTCTTAGTCCCGTCGCCAGCACGGTGGGCTGCGATAACGGAAAATCTCTATCTCCAGGTTCTTTTTTTCGAATGCCTCGCACATTCATTTGTTTCCACATGTACTGTACTTGAGCGGGATTCAAAATTCCGAGGTCCTTGCATCGATAGACCATCGCAGCGACCGCAACGCGCCATCGCGTTTTCATCATCAAGAAGTATTCAATTGAGGTGCTAGCGACCTCTGAAGCGAAGCGCTTTCGAGGCAGCAGGAACGCCCCAGCAAACCGGTTTGCCTGACGCTCAATCTTGTCAAGATTCTTACTGTTAACTTCAACAGAGGAATGCAGAACGATATGCCCCAACTCATGCGCCAAATTGAATAACTGGCGCGGATAGCTTTCGACATCGTTCGCATAAAGTATGTATGGACGACCGCCCTGCCACCGAGAGACGGCATCCATATCATCGCAACCGACTTCCTCATTTATCAGGATAAACCCATTGCACTCCAGGACAGCGGGTAAATCCTGTATAGGCTCGTCACCAAGTTCCCAGAACTGACGAAGCGAATCCGCAACAAGCTCAATCTCATCGTCATCGCCTGTTTCAAAATCAAAATCGATTTGCGGGACCGAAATGGAAGGTAGGTCTATGAACTCCTCTAGCAACGAAACAATGTCGTAGGTCCACTCAAGCCTCCTCCCAATGCGGAGCCTTGCGGGGCGCTGCATCCGTTTGAGGCTTCGCCAATTGGGCATTCTAAAGCGTGTAACACTGCGACCACGCACTTTAGTGAAAAACGATGGAGGTAGCCCAGTGACGGAAATGATGCGTGCTAGGACCTCGCCACGTGGTGATGTTTGGCCGGTTTCGTAGTGACCAACGGCACCTCGCGTAACGTCGATAGCCTCCGCAAATTGATCATCTGTAAGTCCGGTTGATTCGCGCGCTTCACGAATTCGCTCAGGAATAATTTTTTCAGCCATTGTCATCTGCACTGGAATCTGAATCGCGCCTCTTTTTAAGCCCGTCCAGAGCATCAAGCACTTGATCGCGTATCTTCATTTTCTTTTTGGGATCAAATACTTTCTGCTTGGTAGTTTCAGGGTCGATAACGGTATCGCGGACCGCCTGCATAATGTCCCGTTGGGCCAGCCAAACGCCAGACTCAGTGCTGCTTGGCATACCCCACAACGCATGAGTAATCGCGCCGTTTTTGTTGGAGCCGTAGCGCAGCCACGCACATGCTTTTGCCACTCCTGAAATCGGTACAACCTTGGAGCTCGCAAAAAAGTCAGGCTGATTTGAAAGGCGCTTATCTTGCTGGTTTGGTGTGTCTTCCGGAAACGTCTCTCTGTCGGCAGTTCGCACAAGGTAGCCGTGAAAGATACCACTACGAATTTCTAGCCAATGCCAACCGCCAATAGGCATCGGCAAAAACTCTGCGACAAATGGGAGGTCTCCTGCTTCACAAAGCTCATGCAGTCGATTCATTACTGCTGCACGGCGAATCAACCCACGGATATCTTTCCCTACGGGGTTTGCGAGAGATGGGATGCCCTGAGTGATATCATCACCCGCCGCAATACCCTCTCGTATCCCCTGGATCGTTTTGGAGTACGTGCCTTCTGGAAAAGCGAAAGCTAAAGCCTCATCAAAATCGGTCATCGGCAATTTCCCTCAGATTAGGTCCTTGCCTACTCTACTACCTATTTCACCGTCCTGTGTCTAGCTGACTATTCTTTTTTCCACCGCTTTTTTGCTGCCGTGCGTGCGATCTCCGCTCGGCGCTCCGCTGACATACTCTCAGCCCGCGCCTTACCTCCCTTGCGGCCTAGTTCAACCGCAGCCTTGGACTTGCCTTCGTCGTCCAGTTCTTCGGATTCTTCGCCAGTCGCTATACGGGCAACCTTGATGGCTGCTCCAATTACATCGCCGGGGCGTTTCTCGCCTTTGGGGCCTTTAGGCATGGCGGATGACCTTTTTCGTGCTGCCGCACACAGAACAGACATCCTTGCGCCGGTCAAAACCTGACGTGATGGCCAGTTCGCGCGTTTTGTGATTGGCGTGCTGGCGTATAGAGAGTTGCAGCTTATCAGCGATACAGTCATCGCAAAGCGGCGCTGGCGACTGCCGCACAATCAAATCCCTGACTTGTTCCAGAACTGTCATGCCAACTCCTTATGCTTTCCGCTAAGCATATAGGAATTGCGCGGCAGATTCTACAGGGGTCAAGAGGGTGAGATTTCAAACTGAGACACTACCAGATTTCAAACTGAGACACTACCAAATTTGGGTATCCGTGGTATCGCCCGTCAACATATGGTAAGTGAGCGCGAAATTTTCATCTTTGCGCCGGCCTGGAATAATTGGCGCCCCGCAGATCTGATCCCCGTTAAGGCGGCACACATGGAAGGAGCGGTCACATGTCGATTGCAGATGCCCCGGAAGCCGGAATTCGCGAACCCGGCTTTTTCGAGCGTTCCATCGCAGAGAGTGACCCCGAAGTTTGGGCCGCGATCCAGGGCGAACTCGGGCGCCAGCAGAACGAGATCGAACTGATCGCGTCCGAGAACATCGTCTCGCGCGCCGTGCTGCAGGCGGCGGGTTCGGTCCTGACGAACAAATATGCCGAGGGCTATCCGGGACGGCGTTACTATGGCGGCTGCGAGCATGTCGACATCGCCGAGACACTTGCGATCGACCGGGTGAAGCGCCTGTTCGACTGCCAGTTCGCGAATGTGCAGGCGAATTCAGGGTCGCAGGCCAACCAGGGCGCGTTTATGGCGCTGCTCAAACCGGGGGATACCATCCTTGGTCTCTCTCTGGCGGCCGGCGGTCATCTGACCCACGGCGCGCCTCCCAACCAGTCCGGAAAATGGTTCGATGCGGTACGCTATGGCGTGCGCCGCGAGGACTCGCTGATTGACTTCGATGAAGTCGAGAAACTGGCGCAGGAGCACAAGCCAGCACTCATTATTGCCGGTGGCTCGGCCTATCCGCGGGTATTGGACTTTGCCCGCTTCCGGGAAATTGCCGATGAAATCGGCGCCTGGCTCATGGTCGATATGGCGCATATTGCAGGGCTGGTGGCCACCGGTGTGCACCCAAGCCCGTTCCCCCATGCCCATATCGTAACCTCCACAACGCACAAAACGCTTCGCGGGCCGCGCGGCGGCCTGATCCTCACCAATGACGAGTCCATCGCAAAGAAAGTGAATTCCGCGATTTTCCCCGGCATCCAGGGGGGGCCGTTCATGCATATCATCGCCGCCAAGGCGGTCGCCTTTCATGAGGCGCTGCAGCCCTCCTTCAAACTCTACAGCCAGGCGGTTGTGGAAAATGCGCGTGTGCTTGGAGAAGCCCTGATCGCAGGCGGTCTCGATCTAGTGTCGGGCGGCACCGATACGCATCTGCTGCTTGTCGATCTGAGACCGAAGGGATTGACGGGCAGGGATGGCGAAGCGGCACTGGGCCGCGCCAACATCACATGCAACAAAAATGGCGTACCTTTTGATCCTGAAAAGCCGATGGTGACATCGGGCATAAGGCTCGGATCTCCCGCGGGCACGACCCGTGGATTTGGCGTCTCCGAATTCAGGGGCGTCGGGGAAATGATCCTTGAAGTGCTGGACGGCGTTGTGGCCAATGGCGCAGATTCAAATTCTGAAATCGAGTCGGGCGTGAAAGCCAAGGTTATCGAGTTGTGCGCGCGTTATCCGGTTTACGCGTCAGGTGCGTAGGCCCGGGCGTTGTTAGGCCGGACCGGCCGGTGGTCAGGGAGCCAGTAAGATGCGATGCCCGTATTGCGGAAGCACCAATACGCAGGTGAAGGATTCCCGCCCTTCAGAGGATCATACGGCGATCCGCAGGCGGCGCGTATGTTCCGATTGCAGCGGGCGATTTACCACATTCGAGCGCGTTCAGTTGCGTGAATTGTCGGTGCTGAAAAAGACCGGACGCCGCGTGCCCTTCGATCGCGACAAGCTGATGCGTTCGCTTCAGATTGCCCTGCGCAAGCGTTCAGTCGACCCCGAACGGGTGGAACGCATGGTCAGCGGAATTGTCCGCCGCCTTGAAAATATGGGCGAAGGGGACATCAAGTCCGAAACCATCGGCCGGCTGGTCATGGAAGGCCTCAAGGGCCTTGATGACGTGGCCTATGTCCGCTTTGCCTCGGTATACAAGAATTTCCGCGAGGCGCGCGACTTTGAGGCTCTGCTTGGTGAATTGGCCGGCGAGGATGTCAATCCCGAGGATGAATAGGCTCAGGGTCCAGCGCCGGTTAAGACGAGTTTTCCATGTCCGCCTCGGATGAAATGTTTATGCGCGGAGCCCTCGCTCTGGCACGCCGCGCCCTGGGGCAGACCTGGCCCAATCCGGCGGTCGGGGCGGTTCTTGTGCGCCCGGGCGACCCCGCGGAGATCATCGCACGCGGATGGACCATGCCCGGTGGACGCCCCCACGCGGAACACGCGGCCCTTGAGAAGGCGGGAGCGCGCGCGAAGGGATGTACGCTCTATGTGACCCTGGAGCCCTGCGCCCATCATGGACAAACACCGCCCTGCGCGGACGCGATAGTCGAAGCCGGCGTTTCAAGGGTCGTGTGCAGCGCCGGCGATCCCGACCCGCGCGTCTCGGGAAAGGGTTTTGCGCGTTTGCGTAAGGCGGGTATCGAGGTCGGCGCGAATGTGCTCGGCGCGGAGGGAGGGAAAATATCGCTGGGGCATCATCTTCGGGTCACCCAGAACCGGCCGCTGGTGCAGCTCAAAATCGCCGTGGGCGCCGATGGCCGCATTGCGCGGGGCGCGGGTGCGCCGGTATGGGTGACCGGCGAAGTGGCGCGGGCCCATGGTCATCTGCTGCGTGCGCGAGCCGATGCGATCCTCGTCGGCCGGGGTACCGTTGTTGCGGATGACCCGATGCTGACCTGCCGTTTGCCCGGTATGGAGGACAGATCGCCGGTGCGTGTTGTCCTGGACAGCAATCTGACGCTGGGACAGGAAACAAAACTCGTCGCAAGTGCGGACAAAATTCCGCTATGGATATTTTGCGATGAGCAAGCAGACGAGAACCGGGCGAAAGCATTGGAGGCGCGCGGCGCGCAGATCACCAGGGTGGCAACGCATTCCCATACCGGCCTTGATCCCCGGGGCGTTCTTGCCGCACTCGCCAAGCGCGGCGTCACGCGCGTGCTTGTCGAAGGCGGGCCGCGCGTTTCGCAGAGTTTCTGGAGCGCGGACCTGGTGGACGAGGTTTATGTGTATCAAGGGCCGGACCCGGCCGGGGCAGGGGGGCTCAACGCGCTTGCGGACGAAGGTCTGGACGCGGTGCGCAATTCAACTGCTTTCGGCGTTGAGGCGACACGGGCGCTGGGACGCGATACTCTAACGCTCCACCGCCGCAGCGACGTATAAGATTTCCATGTTCACAGGACTCATCACAGATATTGGCGAAGTTCGCGCTGCCGAGGGCGGCAAATTCCAGATCGCCTGCGGGTATGGGTTGGGCGAGGAACATATTGGGTCCTCCATTGCCTGTAACGGGTGCTGCCTGACGGTCACAAATATCCAGGCCGGTCCCGGCTCCTTCGTTTCATTGTTCTGGGTGGATGTGTCCAACGAGACGCTTGCCAGGACGACACTTGGCGCCTGGGCCCCTGGAGCGAAGGTCAATCTGGAGCGCTCACTCACGCCTTCGGGTGAGCTCGGGGGTCATATGGTTACGGGCCATGTCGACGCCGTCGCCTCGATTGTCAGCCGGGACGCGGATGGCGACTCGGTCCGTTTTGAAATTCAGGTGGACGATGCGCTGGCGAAATTCATTGCCGCCAAAGGCTCGGTCGCCCTGAATGGCGTATCGCTCACGGTCAATGAGGTTGCGGGCGCCCGCTTCACGGTAAATCTTATTCCGCACACACTCACCCACACCACATGGGGCGAGTTGGGGCGCGGAGATAATATCAATCTGGAAGTGGACCTGCTGGCCCGGTATGTGGCAAGGATCATGGAAACGCGAAACCAAAAGGATGCGCCCCGTGAACGTGGTTGAGAAAAATCCGGATACAAGCTTTCTTTCTCCCATTGAGGAGGTGCTTGAAGATGCGCGCAACGGGCGCATGTTCGTGCTCGTGGATGCGGAAGACCGGGAGAATGAGGGAGACCTCGTCGTGCCCGCGCAAATGGCGACGCCCGATGTCATAAACTTCATGGCCAAATACGGCCGCGGGCTTATTTGTCTGACCCTGACCGGCGAACGCGCCGCGCAGCTCAATCTTGACCTTATGGCGCGCCACAACGAGGCCCGCCACCAGACGGCTTTCACCGTATCCATTGAGGCGCGCGACGGAATCTCCACCGGTATTTCCGCCCATGACCGCGCCCGGACAATTGCCGTTGCGATCGACCCCACGCGCGGGAAGGACGATATTTCCACGCCGGGCCACGTTTTTCCCCTTATTGCGCGCGAAGGCGGAGTTCTGATGCGGGCGGGCCACACGGAAGCCGCCATCGATGTGGCGCGGCTCTCGGGCCTTTACCCCGCCGGTGTCATCTGCGAGATCATGAATGACGACGGGACGATGGCGCGCATACCGGATCTGATCGCCTTTGCACGGCATCACAATCTCAAGGTCGCGACTATCGCCGACCTGATCGCCTATCGGCGCAAGCATGACAGCATTGTGCAATGTGTGGCGGAAGCAAAGGTGAACAGCGCTTTTGGCGGAACTTTCGATATGCGGGTTTACCGCACCACAATTGAGTCCGCCGAGGAACATATCGCTCTCGTCAAGGGAGATTTGTCGACGGGCGGGCCGGTCCTTGTCCGGGTCCATGCCTGCAACACGCTTTCAGATGTGATCGGGGTCAATGACGAGGGGTACTCCAAGTTGCTTGTGCACAAGGCAATGGAGATGATTGCCGAGGAAGGGCGGGGGGTTCTCGTTCTGATACGCGATGTTCTGCCAACCGCCGTATCCGATGCGCTGAAGGTTGACCCCAAGGTTGACCAGGGAGCGGATGCGCCGCCGAACCGGGTTCTGGAGATCGGTATTGGTTCGCAAATCCTCCATGATCTTGGTGTGCGTGACATGGTGCTGCTGAGCAATTCGCCGCAGCGCAAAGTGGTCGGCCTCGAAGGCTACGGATTGCGGATCACCGGTCATCGCAGGCTGGAGTAGGCGATCCCCATGGCAAAACCGCCCCCGTCAGTTCTCATCATCGAGGCGCGTTATTACGAGGATATTTCAAACGAGCTGGCGCGCGGTGCGACAGAAGAGTTGCGCCTCCAGGGCATAGGATTTGAACGGGCCTCGGTGCTTGGCGCGCTGGAGATTCCCGTTGCCGTCAGCGCGGCTGTATCGGCCGGTCTTCTCGGCCCCAGGGCCCGGCATCAGGGATGTGTCGCCCTGGGCTGTGTCATTCGCGGCGAAACCTCCCACTATGACATTGTAGCCGGGGATTCCGCGCGCGCGCTGCTCGATCTCGGCGTGACTCATTCACTTCCCGTAGGCAATGGTATTCTTACCGTCGATAACCGTGACCAGGCATGGGTGCGCGCCAGCGTCGACGGTAAAAATAAGGGCCGGGATGCGGCGCGGGCCTGTGCCGGGCTCATGGAGTTGGCGCGTGAATTCAAGCGGAAGGCAGGCCGGTGAGCGAGCAAGCCACAAGGAAGGCCAGACCGGCGAGGTCGGCTTCCAGAACCGCGGCACGGCTTGCTGCGGTTCAGGCGCTTTATCAAATGGATATGGCGGCGACGGACGCCAATCTGGTGGTGCGTGAATTCCTCGATCACCGGCTGGGAGACGTTGCCGAAAAATCGGGCGCCGAGGAAACCGATTTCGCCTATTTCAAAGACATCGTGCTTGGGGTCGTCAAGGAGCAACTCAAAATCGATCCGGTTCTCGATGAACATCTGGCGGAAGGGTGGCATTTATCGCGCATCGATTCCATCCTGCGCGCCATATTGCGCTCCGCTGCCTATGAGATTACGCAGCGCGACGATGTGCCCGCCAAGGTCGTCATCAACGAATATCTCAATATCGCCCACGCCTTTTTCGATGCGGATGAGCCCAAGGTCGTGAACGGAATTCTGGACCGGCTGGCCCGGGCACAGCGGAGAAACGAGTTTGCACAGGTAAAATAATGGCGGAGACCTCCTCAGACGGGGAATTTGGCATCATTGAGCGTTATTTCGCCTCGCTGGCCACGAACACCGCCGGGGCTTTTGACCTCAAAGACGATGCCGGTCTGATTTCTCCGCCTGAAGGCTGTGAGCTGGTTCTGACAACGGATATGATCGTGGCGGGCGTTCATTATCTGGAGAGCGCCGCGCCACGCGATATTGCTTACAAGGCCCTGGCTGTAAATGTTTCCGACTTGTGCGCGAAAGGCGCAACGCCCTCCGTTTATCTCTTGTCCATTGCCTTGCCGGAAAAACCCGATCCAGCATGGCTTGAAGGTCTGAGCGAAGGGCTGGCCGAGGCGCAGTCCGATTTTGGCTGTATGCTTCTTGGCGGAGATACAGTGCATACGCCCGGCCCCGCCACGCTCTCGATCACGGCGATCGGGGCGGTGCCGGCCGGCCGCATGGTGCACCGCTCCGGCGCCCGGTCCGGAGACCGCGTCTATGTGACGGGGACGATTGGCGATGCCGCTTTGGGTCTTGTGCTGCTGCAAGGGGTGCAGAGCGCTCTGGCGGGTAATTTGTCACCGGATCACGAGGCGCATCTGCGCAGTCGCTATTGGCGTCCGCGCCTGCCTGTCGCGGCCATCGAAGTTGTGCGGAACCACGCGAGCGCAGCCATGGATATTTCAGACGGTCTCGTCGGGGATTTCATGAAACTCTGTGAGGCTTCCGGAACGGGCGGGGCCCTCATGGGCGCCGCCGTGCCCCTGTCCGGTGCGGCCTCGGCCTGGCTGGCTAAGGAGCCGGAATACTTCAGTGATGCGATTACCGGCGGTGATGACTATGAAATCCTCATGACAGTGCCGGCGGAGGCCGTGCAATCTTTTGAAAAGGATTGCCATGCCCGGGGGCTGCGAATCACAGACATTGGGCATATAAGTTCGCAACAAGATGGTGTGGAAGTGATTGGAGCGGATGGTCAGGCGCTGCGTCTGGACCGCCGAAGCTACGAACATTTCTGAGTAGCCGGTCAAATCGCGCGAATTCCAGATTGTGCGGGCAAATAAGAACATGACAAAAGCAATCCGCACACACCGTCAGGTGTCAGGGGACGATGCGCGCGCCCGGCGCAATGCCTTTGTTCTTTCCGCGGCGCAAGCACTCTATATGGTTGGCGCGACCATCCAGATCACCGTGAGCGGTCTGGTCGGATATCTTTTGGCGGACGACAAATCCCTGTCCACATTTCCGGTGACGGCCTATGTGCTGGGTACGCTCATCGCCACGGTGCCCGCTTCGATGTTCATGCGGCGGGTGGGGCGCAGGCGCGGCTTTATGCTGGGCGCCATACTGGGGATCTTGAGTGCCGCGCTCGCGGCATTCGCCATCTTTACGTCATCGTTCTGGCTGTTCTGTTTCGCCATGAGCCTTTCCGGCGGCTACCAGGCCTTCGCTCAATACTACCGCTTTGCCGCCGCCGACACCGCGAGCGCCGCGTTTCGGCCCAAGGCGATCTCCTGGGTTCTGGCGGGTGGCCTCATTGCGGCGTTCGTCGCGCCGCAGATCGTTATTTACTCCAAGGACGCCCTGGCGCCCGAAACCTTTGCGGGAACCTTCATCGCTTCCGCCATTGTGGCGGTTATCGCGATGGCGGTGCTGGCGGTTGTGGATATTCCAGGCCACGCGGC
>BDTT01000066.1 GCA_002897995.1 bacterium BMS3Bbin10
GCGATCGCAGTTCTAGACCGTTTCTGTTCTTAACGGAAACGGTAAGGCCGCGGGCCGCGGCCCGGCGCTTATGCGCCGCGCCCGCGCAGACCCGCGCGAAGCGCGGATAGGTCGTGAGCGAAAAAATCTAGAGCGATTCCGTCAAAGACGGAACCGCTCCAGGTCATGAATTCATAAATTGCCATCACCGGACTCAAACAGGCTTTCTTCCCACGGCTGGTCTGGCGCGCGCCCGGCGCGCGGCGTCAGGATATCGGCGAAGGCGCGGCGCACTTCGTCCTCGGCGAAGCGGGCCAGTTCCTTGCGTCCGGCGAAGGCGTCGAGACTGACCGGCGCGCCGATACGCACATGGACGTCGAGCGGCCCGCGTTTCAGCAATTGCCAGGCGTGGCCGGCGATTTCCATATCCCCGTACCAGGCGACGGTGGGCCGTCCGCGCCGCGCCAGAGGCAGCCCCTGCTGATGGGTGTAGCCGATCGCCGCCGTCTGCACATAAATCCCTTCGCGCACCGCTCCCGCGCTCTCCCCGCGCGGCATGGCGGCGGCGAACAGCGATGTCTTGAAGGGCAGCACCTGGTTGCCGTCGGAACTGGTGCCCTCGGCGAAAATCACGACATTTGCGCCCTCGCGCAGCCGGGCGATGATTTTGTTGGTCGAATCATGCGTGGCCCGCCGCTGCCCGCGATTTATGAAAATCGTGTTCTGAAGTCTGGCCAGCCAGCCGATGAACGGCCAGGCGCCAACTTCCGATTTCGCCACGAAGCAAACCGGAGCAATGGCGCTGAACACCGGGATGTCCAGCCAGGAAATATGATTTGCGATCAGCAGCACCGGGCGGTCGCCCGCGATCTTGCCATGCTGGTGAATTCTCACGCCCAGAATGCGGCAAAGCTGGCGATGGTACCAATGGGGGAGTGCCCGCGCCGCGCGGGTGGATACAGTGCGCAGCAACAGTTGCACCGGCATCAGCGGCAGGGTGAAGATCATAAACAGCAGGACGATGACGGCGGCGCGCAGTTTTCGCATTGGCGTTCAGGGTCCGTCTCGCGGGAGCGGCGTGATCCTACTTCCCGTCGCGCTTGAGCGGCACGCCATAAAGCTCAAGCCGGTGATCGATGAGCTTGAAGCCCAGCTCGCGCGCTATGGCCTCCTGCAATCGCTCCACCTGCTCGTTGCGGAATTCGATGACCCGCCCGGAGCGCATATCGATAAGATGGTCGTGATGCTCCGATGCCACCTGCTCATAGCGTGCGCGCCCGTCTCCGAATTCATGGCGTTCCAGTATTCCCGCTTCCTCGAACAGCCGCACGGTCCGGTATACGGTCGAAAGCGAAATATTCCGGTCCGCCGCGCTCGCCCGGCGATGCACCTCTTCAACATCGGGATGGTCTTCGGCTTCGGACAGGACGCGGGCGATGATCCGGCGCTGGCCGGTCATGCGCATGCCGTTCTCCCGGCACAGATGCTCCAGCCTGCTTTGGGGACGTTGGGGATTGGGCATATATGCTCGCCGGTTATCTCATCAATCGCATCCGTTATAGGCACAAGCCTGATCGTCCGTCCACACGCACTGCTTCTCGGTCACGCCCCTAATGGCGCCGGGGCACCGACTTGCCCGCTTGCGGCTTGGCATCGGGGGCACGCAGATAGAGCGGGTGCAGCGGTCCTGAGATGGGGCGGCGCGTCAGCGCCATCTCGGCGAGTTTGGCGGCCTCGGGCTGGAGGTCCGGCAGAACCGCTTTCGTCTTGCGCCCGACTGCCGGCGCCGCCCGGGCGACAAGCTGCGCGCCGCCGCCGGCAATGAAAAGAGTGCCGGTTTCGGGAAGCTGCATCGCGGCCTGTTCCGGCGTCAGCGCGGCGGGCGGCGAGATGGTCTCGCCCGCGCCGGTGAACAGAGCCTGATAGACTTCGCCGCGCCGCGCATCGACGGCGATGGCGAGGGTGCCGGGAGTTTCCTCCAGCCGCTCCAGCGCCAGATGGGCCATCACTTCAAGGCTGGTGACGCCAATCAGGGGATGACCGGTGGCCAGGGCCAGCCCGCGCGCCGCGGCGACGCCCACCCGCACCCCGGTGAAGGACCCCGGACCCACGGTTGCGGCGATTGCATCCAGGGCGCCGAAGGCGAGCCCGGCATCCCCCATGACTTTTTCGATCATGACCATGATGACTTCGGCATGCTCGCGCTCGCGTCGCTCGAAGACGCTGAACAGCGCCGGCCCGCCGCTTTCGCCCACGGCCACCGAGGCGGAACAGGCGCCAAGCGTGGTATCGAGGGCCAGGATTTTCATGCGGGTTAGAGGATCTTCGCCATCTCGTCGAACTCGAAGCGGGGCGAGCGCCCGAACAGTCCGGCGGGATCGCCAGTGCCCAGATTGCACAGGAAGTTGGATTTGATGTGGCCTTCGGGGAAGAACTCCGCGTCCACGCCGGCATTGTCGAAGCCCGACATCGCGCCGACATCGATTCCGAGCGAGCGGGCGGCGATCATGAAATAAGCCCCCTGGAGCGTTCCGTTGCGAAAAGCGGTGGTCTCGATCAGATCGTCGTTCCCCGCAAACCAGCTCCTGGCGTCCTCATGGGGGAAGAGCCGGGGCAAATGGTCATGGAAGCGCAGGTCATGGGCGATGATCGTGCAAACCGGGGCGGCCATGACCTTGGCGCGATTGCCTTCGGCCACATGAGGCTCAAGCCGGGCCTTGGCCGCGCCGGATTTTACGAAAACGAAGCGCGCCGGACAGCAATTGGCGCTCGTCGGCCCCATCTTGGTGATATCCACCAGTTCCTTCAGCAGGGCTTCGGGCAGGTCTTTGTCAGCCCACGCATTGTGGCTCCGCGCTTCCAGAAAAATCCGGTCAAGCGCGCTCTCGGGTATGCGCTTCCTCATGGCCGCTCCAAAAAAATGTGGAATCGTCTTTTGATTAGAGCATGATCGGGTTCAGACCCTGCGCTACATCGGGCGCACGCCCTGGATCTCGGGGACGAAATGCTTGAGCAGATTTTCGATACCGTGCTGCAACGTCACCGTTGAGCTGGGGCATCCGGCGCAGGCGCCGCGCATGGTCAGATAGACGATCCCGTCGCGATATCCCTGGAAGGTGATATCCCCGCCATCCTGGGCGACGGCCGGGCGCACGCGCGTTTCCAGCAATTCCTTGATGGTGTCCACGGTGTCCTTGTCTTCGGGCTCGAAGAACTCCTCATCCATGCCTGCATCCGCGGCCTGCTCATCGCCCTCGACGACCGCGGCGCCGGACATGAAGTGCTCCATGATCGCGCCGAGGATTGCCGGTTTCAGGTGCTGCCATTCGCCCTCTTCCTTGGTCACCGAGATAAAGTCCGACCCGAAGAAGACGCCCGTCACGCCATCAATGGCGAACAATGTGGTTGCGAGCGGCGATTCGGCGGCCGCGTCGCCATCGCGATAATCGCGCGTGCCGGACCCCAGCACCGGCTTTCCGGGCAGGAATTTGAGGGTCGCCGGATTAGGCGTTGCCTCTGTCTGGATAAACATGACGCTCCATCCTTCATTTGCCGGCCGCGGCCAACATTAGAACCATTCTATGTTCAAAATTATAGGCTCGGCGAGAAATTGCAAGCCCGCAGACCCGGACATTATGAGTCCATGGCGCAGAACACTTTCATGTTCTGATGGAATCAAAACCGCGATCCTTTTTTTGTTTATGCGCATCATTTTTCCGGTAACCGGTTCCCGCTTACCGGCGATACGCACTAGGCGAGCGCCCGAATCTCCCCATCCGTCAACGTCCCCGGCACGATGGTAATGGGGATCGGGAACTCGGCGGTATACTTGCCCGCCGCCAGCAGCGAAACCAGCGGACCGGGCCCGGAGGGGTCTTTCGACGCGCCGAGCACCAGAATCGCGATATCCGCATCCGTCTCGATAAGGGCGAGTATTTCCTCGGCCATGTTGCCCTCGCGGATAATCTCTTCGGGCTGCATCTTCTCAAATCCGAGCTTCTTGAGCTTGCGTCCGAACAGGCGGAACACGGCTTTCGCCTTGCTGATTCCTTCCTCGCGGGCAACTTCCTCCACACCCAGCCAGTGCTGGAAATCCCCCGGTTCCACAACATAGAGCAGCGCCAGCCCGCCGCCGGTATGGTCCGCCCGGCACGCTGCAAACGCAAGCGCGCGTTCGCACTCCGGCGTCTCATCGACAACGACAAGAAATTTCCGGCTATGGCCTTTTTCGAAACTTCGTCTCTTTTTTCTGTCTGCCATGATCTCTTCTCAACAGCCAACTGCAAATGGGGGCGAACGGCGGCAACGCATACCCGCCCGCAAATACGCCGCGCAACAGCCGCATAACGCCACCGCCGAATCGGCATACCGTCCAAATCCTATCATGACCTAATCCGTCAGAAGTCCGATAACTTGCTTGGTCTGGCGCAGGATCGGATCGGCGATCGCGTGGGCGCGGGCCGCCCCGTCCGACAATATGGCGTCGATATGCGCCGGGTCGTCCATCAGCCGTTTGGTCTCGGCGCTGACGGGCGCGAGCTTTTCAACCGCAACTTCCGTCAGCGCTTCCTTGAAGCGGGAGAACTGGCCGCCGCCGAACTCCTGCAAAACCGAAGCCCTGGGGACCCCGGCCAGGGCGGCATAGATGCCAACCAGATTTTCGGCCTCCGGGCGGTCCTTCAGCCCGGCCTCCTCGCCGGGCAGGGGTTCGGGATCGGTGCGCGCCTTGCGGAACTTTTTCGCGATCGTCTCGGCGTCGTCCATCAGATTGATGCGCGTCATGTCTGAAGGATCGGACTTGCTCATTTTGGCGGTGCCGTCGCGCAGGCTCATGACCCGGGTCGCCGGGCCGGTGATCAGCGGCTCGGGCAGCGGGAAGAAAGTCTCATCGAAGCCGTGGGCCGCAATCGACTTGGCGAAATCGGAATTGAATTTCTGGGCGATGTCGCGCGACAGCTCCAGATGCTGCTTCTGGTCGTCGCCGACCGGCACATGGGTCGCCCTGTAAAGTAGAATGTCGGCGGCCATCAGATTGGGGTAGGAAAACAGGCCGACCGACGCGTTCTCGCGGTGCTTGCCGGCCTTCTCCTTGAACTGGGTCATGCGGTTCAGCCAGCCCATGCGCGCCACGCAGTTGAGGATCCACGCCAGTTCCGCATGGCCTGAAACCCGGCTCTGGTTGAAGATGATATGGGCCTTGGGGTCGATGCCCGAGGCAATGAATGTGGCCGTCACCTCGCGGATATTATGCTCCAGCCCGGCCGGTTCCTGCCACACGGTGATGGCGTGCAGATCAACCACGCAATAGAGGCACTCATGACTCTCCTGCAACGCCACGAATTTGGTGATGGCGCCGAGATAATTCCCCAGATGCAGATTGCCGGTCGGCTGGACACCGGAGAAAACGCGCGATTCGTGTGTTGTCATGGGGTGTCCTCGAATTCTTCAGATCAACAGGCTCTAGGCCCGTTTTACCGCCGCCCTCAATTCGCCGATCCGCAGCGCCCCCGTCACATGCGCCATCACCGCGTAAACCGCAATACCGCAGATGACCAGCGCCGCCAATACGGCCGCCTGGAGAGCGATGCCGTTTGCCGGGGCGAGCAGTCCCGAAAGCGCCAGCGATGCGCCCCACAGCGCGGCCCCCATGGCCACACATGACACGCATATGGGCGCCAGGCGGCGCAGAAAGGTTTCATCGAAGGAGAAATGCCCGCGCCGGATCAGCGTCGCCGCCAGCAGGCCCGCATTGACCCACCCGGCGAGGCTGGTGGCGATGGCGATGCCCACATGGCCGATCACCCAGAACAGGGTGAGGCTTCCCGCAATGTTCACCGCCACCGAAACCCCCGCATAAATCATCGGGGTCCTGGTGTCCTCGCGCGCGAAGAAGCCGGGTGAAAACACTTTCACCAGCACAAAGGCCGGGAGACCGGCGGCGAAGGCGGCAAGCGCGGTGGCGGTTGCGACCGTGTCGGCTTCAGAAAAAGCGCCGCGCTCGAACAGGACCTGAATGATGGGGTAGGGCATGACCATCAGGGCAACGGCGGCGGGCAGGGTCAGCAGCAGGGACAGCTCCAGCGAGCGGTTCTGGGAGTGCAGCGCGCCATCCCCGTCGCTGGCCCGCAGCTTGCGCGACAGATCGGGCAGCAGCACCACGCCGATGGCGATGCCGACAAGCCCGAGCGGGAGCTGATAGATGCGGTCGGCGTAATAAAGCCACGACACGGCGCTGTCCTGCATCGAGGCGATGATGGTGCCGATCAGAAGGTTCACCTGGGTGATGCCGCCGGCGATGACGCCGGGAATGCCGAGCGTCACCAGGCGGCGCACGCCGGGCGTCATGCGCGGGCGCTGCAGGCGCAGGCCGATGCCGGCCCGCCTGGCCCAGAAGACCAGCACGAGCAACTGTGCGACGCCGCCCAGAGCCACGCCCCAGGCGAGCGCCTCGCCCGCTTCAGGCGTATTGCCGAAACCCGCCCAGGACACGCCGGCCATGACGGAGATCAGCACGACATTCAGCAGCACCGGCGCGAAAGCGGCGACCGCGAAGCGGTGCAGCGCATTGAGCATGCCGGAGAACAGCGCCACCACCGAGACGAACAGCAGATACGGGAAGGCGATGCGCGTGAGCAGCACCGCAAGGTCGAACTTCTCCGGATTGCCGGTAAAACCCGGCGCGATCGCATACATCAGCCACGGCATGGAAATCTCGGCAATGGCCGTGACCAGCAGAAGCACGGCCACCAGCCCCGAGAGCGCTTCATTGGCGAACTGGCGCGCGGCCCTGGCGCCGTCGCCTTCGACTTTCTTGGAAAATAACGGCACGAACGCGGAATTGAACGCGCCCTCCGCAAACAGGCGGCGGAACAGATTGGGAAAGCGGAACGCCACGAAAAAGGCATCCGCCACCATGCCGGTCCCGAGCACGGACGCGATAAAAATATCGCGAACGAAACCAAGCACCCGGCTCACCATGGTCATGGCGCCGACGGTGGCGAAGGAGCGGTAAAGCTTCATGGCAGTTTGAAGTAGTGGACGAGGCGCTTAAGGGCAAGCGCTCGCTTGGCGCGCAAATGTTTTTAGCCCCCCACCCCCTGCCCCTCCCCGCGAGGGGGAGGGGAAAAGCGAGCGTCAATACTACTCCCCTCCCCTTGACGGGGAGGGGCAGGGGGTGGGGTGGCAATGGAGCCAAGGGGTCTTCGTTTGCACGGGGATTTCGATTGATTCTGGCGCGAGCGTCTCAGCCCTCGGAACCGCCACTCTCCGCCAGCACCTTGAGCAGCCGGTGGCGGATTGCCGTCTGGCGCGCCGCATTGGTCACCTTTGCCGCCCCCGGACCGGTGACGTAGAACACGTCGACCGCCTTCTCCCCGAAGGTGGCGATATGGGCCGAGGCAATGTTGAGTTTAAGATCGGCGATCTCGCGGGTGAGGTCGAACAGCAGGCCGGGCCGGTCGATGCAGTTGATTTCGATGACGGTCAGCTCTTCGGACAGATTGTTGTCGATGACCACCTGCGGCTCCACGGAAAACGCTTTCAGGCTCTCCCTGGATTTCGGCCGTTTGCTCATGATGTCGTCGATCGTAACCTTTTCCTCCACCAGCTCCTGGATGGAGGCGGCAATGCGCGCCGCGCGGCGTTCTTCATCTTCGGACCGGTCGAACTCGCGCGCCAGGCGTATGGTGTCCAGCGCATGGCCATCGCGCGTGGTGGAAATTTGCGCGCCCACGATATTGGCTCCCGAGGACGTGCACGCGCCGGCGATCATGGACAGCAGGCGGGGGTGGGAGGGCGAGAAGATACTCAGCTCGGTTATGCCTTCAAAAGCGTGCGCCATCACGTCGGCGGCGAAATCCGCACCACGGGCATCCGCCGTGACAATCATTCTTGCATGGCGCACCTGCTGGTCGGTTGTTGTCCGCAACCAGTAATCGGGTTCATGGAGCGCTGCGAAACGCGTAAACGCCTCCTCCGGGATATCGTCTACCCGCCCCCGCAGGGTTTCGATTGTCAACTGCGTCTGCTCGCGCCGGCTGAGTTCCATCTGGCTGCCGGCCAGAACGGGCCGCGTCTCGTAATAGAGGGTGCGGAGCAGCTGGCCCTTCCAGCCGTTCCACACACCCGGGCCAACGGCGCGGATGTCCGCCACCGTCAGGATCAGCAGCAGTTTCAGCCGCTCGGGGCTCTGGACGATCTCGGCGAAATCCTGGATCGTCTTGGGGTCGTTCAGATCTCTGCTCTGCGCGAACAGGCTCATGTCCAGATGGTGCTCGACCAGCCAGGAAACCGTTTCCGTCTCCGCCGCCGAGAGGCCGAGCCGCGGGCACAGCCTGCGCGCGATGCGCGCCCCGGCAATCGAGTGATCCTCTTCGCGCCCCTTGGCGATGTCATGCACGAAGGCGGCGACATAAAGCGCCCGGCGGCTCTCCAGCGTGGGCAGGATTTCGGTGGCGACCGGGTGATCGTCGGCGCAGCGCCCATGCTCGATGTCGGACAGGATGCCGACCGAGCGCACCAGATGCTCGTCCACGGTGTAGTGGTGGTACATGTTGAACTGCATCATTGAGACGATCGTCCCGAAGGAGGGCACGAAGCGTCCCAGCACACCGGCCTCGTTCATGCGCCGCAGCGCAACTTCAGGATTGTCCGGGCTGGTCAGAAGCTTCACGAACAGCTCATTGGCTTCCTTGTTCGCGCGCAGCTTCTTGTCGATCAGCTTCAGCGAAGCCCTGACCAGGCGGAAGGCTTCGGGGTGGAACAGCACATTGTATTTCTCGGCCAGCCAGAACAGGCGGATGAGATTGACCGGGTCCTGCTTGAATACCTTGCCGTGAGCCACGTTGATGCGGCCATTGTCGATCTTGAAATCGGACGTCTTTCTCAGGCGCGCGCGCTTGCGCCAGGTCATCGGCGCGAGCAGCGCCTTCAGCGCCGGCGCGGTCGTCAGCTGTTTCACCTCGAGGGCCGAACACACGATGCGGGTGAGGTCGCCGACATCCTTGGCGACCAGGAAATAGTGCTTCATGAAGCGCTCGACCGGGCGCTGGCCCCTGTGCTCGCGATAGCCCAGCCGCTCCGCCATGGCGCTTTGAAGATCGAAGGACAGGCGCTCGTCCGGCCGGCCGGTCAAAAAGTGCAGATGGCAGCGCACGGTCAGAAGGAAATCCTCGCTGCGCTGGAAGGTTATGTATTCGGCGCGTGAAAAAACGCCGGCCTCGACGAATTCCTCGATCGCCTTTTCCGGGTGCAGGTAACGCGCCAGCCAGTACAGGGTATGCAGATCGCGCAGGCCGCCCTTGCCGTCCTTGACATTCGGCTCCACCAGATAGCGCGAGGCGCCCGAGCGGGTGTGGCGGGCGTCGCGTTCCTCCAGCTTCGCGGCAATGAACTCGCGGGCGGAGCCCGCCACCACCTGCTTCTGGAAGCCCGCCAGAAGTTCATCGAACAAAGCCTTGTCTCCCAGGATCAGACGGGCGTCGAGCAGGGAGGTGCGGATGGTCATGTCGGCCTGGGCGAGCTTGACCGATTGCCGGACCGTGCGGGTGGCGTGGCCGACCTTGAATCCCAGATCCCACAGCATGTAGAGGATGCTCTCCACCACGCTCTCGCCCCATGCGGTCTGCTTGTAGGGCAGCAGGAACAGCAGATCGATGTCGGAGCCCGGCGCCAGAAGGCCGCGGCCATAGCCGCCGGTTGCGATCACGCTCATGCGTTCGGCGGAGGAGGGATTTTTCGCCCGGTAAACATGCGCGACGGTGTAATCATAGATGACGCCGATGAACTCATCCTGGAAGCAAGAAAGGCCCTGCGCGCATTTGCGCCCGTTGCCGTCGGCCCGAAGCTGGCGCTCGGCCGCCGCGCAGGCATCGTCCACAACCTGTTTCAGGAGCGTCAGCATCTTCGCGCGCATGGTGCTCTCCTGCGAAGAATGCTCCTTCCACAGGGATGTCAGCTGGGCACGCAGTGCATCCGCGTCGAAATAGGGCGCCGGAGTTAAAAGCGTCTGATCCATGATATCGCGTCACCCGAAGGGATTGCTCAAGCCACCAAATCTAGCACAATGCATGCCGTTAGTGGGACCTGAACCTAATCTTCATCCAGCAGGGTCTTGAGCTTGTAGAGCGCCTCCAGCGCGTCCTTGGGCGTGAGTTCATCCGGGTTGAGGGATTGGAGCGCCTCCTCGGCCGCGGACAGCCCGGCATGTTTCCCCGGCGCGGGGTTCGGCGCCGCCGCGAACAGCGGCAGATCGCTGGCCAGCTCCTTTGCGATGCCGGCCCGCTCCCCGCCCTCGAGATGCCCCAGCACCTCCTGCGCCCGGGCGACCGCGCCCGCCGGCAGCCCGGCGAGTTTGGCGACGTGAATGCCGTATGACCGGTCGGCGGCCCCCGGTACCACCTTGTGCAGAAAGATGATCTCGTCGCGCCATTCCTTCACCTGCATGGTGACGGCGCCGACGCCCTCGAGCGTGCCGGCGAGGGCCGTCAGCTCGTGATAGTGGGTGGCGAACAGCGCCCGGCAGCCATTGACGCCATGCAGATGCTCGACGCAGGCCCAGGCGATCGACAGCCCGTCGAAGGTGGCCGTGCCGCGCCCGATCTCATCGAGAATGACGAAGGAACGCGGCGTCGCCTGATTGAGGATGCGCGCCGTTTCCACCATCTCGACCATGAAGGTGGAACGCCCGCCCGCCAGATCGTCCGCCGCGCCCACCCGGCTGAACAGCCGGTCGACGACGCCGATTTTTGCTTCTCGCGCGGGCACGTATGAGCCCATCTGGGCGAGAATGACAATGAGCGCGTTCTGTCTCAGGAAGGTGGACTTGCCCGCCATATTCGGACCCGTGACAATCAGCAGGCGCTCGCGGCCTTCCGAATTCCCGCCCGGTTCGGGCAGGGACAGGCGGCAGTCATTGGCCACGAACGCGCCCGCGTCGCGGCTCCCGAGCGCCTGCTCCACCACCAGGTGCCGCGCGCCGGTGACATCGAATGCGCCGCTTTCATCGACCTGCGGGCGCACCAGAGCGCGTTCTTCGGCAAGTTCCGCCAGGGCGCAATAAAGGTCGAGCGCGGCGAGCGCCGCGGCCGCATCGCCGATTTTACCCTCCGCGTCGCCCACCCGCGAGGCGAGATCGCCGAATATCTCCTGCTCCAGCCCCTGCGCCCGGTCGGCGGCGGCGATGATCTTCGCCGCCGTTTCGCCAAGCTCGGCGGTTGTGAAGCGCATGGCGCTGGCCATCGTCTGGCGGTGGATGAAGCCGGTATTTTCGCCCGCGCCCATCAGCCGTTCGCCGTGGGCGGCGGGAACTTCGATAAAATATCCCAGCACATTGTTGTGGCGCACCTTGAGCGCCTTGACGCCGGTCGTCTGCACATAGTCGCTCTGGAGGGCGGCAATGACCTGACGGCTCCGGTCGCGAAGCGCGCGCGCGTCATCCAGATCCCTGTTGTAGCCGGCCCGCACAAAGCCGCCGTCGCGCAACTGGGCGGGCATCTTGTCGCTGAGCGCCGCGCCGCGTTCGCGCAGCAGGTCATCGGGCGCTGCGCCCAAATCCTCCCTCCCGCCCCTCAGGAGAGCGGGCAGGTCTTCACCGCCGCCCTCCCCGGCCAGCG